>CAMBYJ010000084.1 GCA_945872015.1 Chitinophaga pinensis
TAAGCAAGATGCTCCACAATTTGATCACCTGGTCGAATTGCTGGAATTTCTAATTTAGGTATTACCGAATCAGGTGGTGTATTTTCGAAAGCACAAGGCTTAAAATAAGGAGATGCCGGATCACTTAAATTTACAACCTCCCTACCAAAATTTCTATCATAATAACGTTGTGCAAATAATCCAACGGCAAAGCAAAGTAGCGCTATTAAAATGACATGGGATTTTTTCATTATCTAAAAATAAATAAAATCAATCAGACAGTAAAGTAGAAACAATAGCAATCGAATAATTTGATGCTACATACTTTGCAAAAGGCTCAAAATCGATCGATGCGGAGTGATCAGCGCTATCAGAAATTGTGCGAACAATCGTACAAGGAATATCATGTTCAAAACAAATCTGTGCAACGGCTGCCCCCTCCATCTCCACACAGGCAACGTCAGATAAATTATTTATGATATCGTTTCTTACTTCATGCGAATTCACAAACTGATCTCCACTTGCAATGGCCCGATTAACAACCATCACTTCATTTAATTTAAATTGTTCAACCCATTCTTGTCCGACAATACTTACGATATTATTTGAAGTAAACATTCCCTGCAGATTTTCAAGCAGCCGAGCGCCAACATGAACATCAAAGTATTTTTTATTGATTAACGGAACTACATAACGGTCATTCAAAGGGCGGGTATCCATATCATGAAACACACAACTAGATGCGACAACAATATCACCTACTTTTAAATCATGGTGTATTCCTCCTGCAATTCCAGTAAAAACAATTTGATTAACATGGAATACATCAATTAAAGTTGTAACAGTGGATGCAGCTGCAACCTTACCCCATCTAGAAAAAACTACTACTACATTTTTATCGTGTATTGTTCCAATTGTATATTCACGTCCTCCTATAAATTTCACTTCAGGATTCTCAACCAACTTAACAACGCCTTCTATTTCTTCTGGCATTGCCGCCATTATACCATAAATCATAATCGTTATTTTGAATTATTTAATATTGATTTTATTGCTTTTAAATTTTTGTATTCGAGCATTGCATCAGACATAGAATCGATGCTACTTATTAACCCATTTCTCTTTTCGTAATCTTCCCAAATACTATTTAATGGGTTCATTTCAACTTTAACTGAGAACAACATATTTACATTATCTCCTAGCGGAATTGTAGTTTGCGATTCTGTTCTGAAATATAAATCATTTATTGATTTTGGAATGACCTTGTTCTTTAAAGAAGGATGCTGACTCATAGACGGATTAGAGGTGATTGTCCACACAAAACGACGATAACAACCACGGCTACTATCAGCCATCATTGAAGTAAGTTTGTCACTCATTTTCAAAAGTAAATCTGAATCAGGTATAGGCTGATGAATTTCGAAGAAAGATTTACCGACAACATGAGAAGGAATGAATCCACTAGGAGAACAAAAGCAGATTGCAATCACTTTGCCTGAATTTAGAACTGCAATATCTTCTTCCACATTCATTGCTAAATCAAGAATCGTAGTGGATGCAGGTAAATTATATTTTGCATTGATAACATTTAAGCAATCGATTAAATTATTACTTTGAATTTCATTAAACAAATCAGATGAAAATTCATCAAGCTCTTTTAATTTATTAGCACGAATACGATCTGATATTGGTGTCAACTTAAAATCATCTTTCAATTTGACTATATCAGGCGCCGTTGAATATGGGACTTTAACAGGAAATAAAATATTATTGTTGTTCATATTTAGCACAAGCTTCAGTGATATTGTAAACTATAAAGTTATTTCAATTTCAGCTTTTGTCCTGGTTTAATTAAATCGCTCTTAAGTTTATTCAACTTTCGAATTTTAGCAATTGGCACTTTTGTTTTTAAGGCAATTCCACCAAGTGTATCATTCTTTTTGACTACATAAAAAGATGAAGCAGATTCTTTCTTGTGATTCTTAGATGTCTTATTTTGCTTAACAACCTTTTTCTCAGTTTCGTTAACCACATTGATGTTAGCTGTTGTAGAAGAATCAGCAATTAAAGAATCAATCTCGTATGAAACTAAACTATCAGAAATAATTTCAAAAGGCTTTGATACTATATGATGACTTTTAATTAAAGTCACACTGTTCTCAATTGCATGGAATAACAAAGTACCCTTTAATTCTGAACCTACACCATTCAAATGAATTCCATCGCCCTGAGTATATTTAGCTGCATCCCAAAAGCGCCATGCATTCTTACCACCTGCAACTGTATAATAACTCCAGAAACCTGCATTATACTGAATAGCTAAATTATAAATCATTTCAGAAAACTGATTAGCAACTGTAGTACGCTTGCCTTTGTATTTCATTTCTTGAGAATCAGTAAGTATTATATCAGCTGTTGGGTTCGCATTTTTAACTTTCTCAATTACTTTAATTATTTGCTGACGCAATTCAGGCTCTAACCGATTATAATAAAGAAAATCGTTTGTGCCAAGGTCAATTATAACCACATCCGGATTAATAAACTTTGCTTGCGACTCATATAATTCTTCTGACAAAACCATTTTGTACGGGGCTGCTCCTACACCAGCATTATGCCATATACCTCCTCGATGAAGTGAGTCTTGAAGTATCATTCCTGTAATAGTAATATCCTTTTGATAGACTTGTGTTTTTGCTGCTTTAAATGATAAAATAAAAAAACCTCCAACAACATTATAAATGACTTTTTCATTATCACGATATTTGATGGATGCTGGCTGATCATCGATATAAAATTCCATTTCAAAAACCGAATCGTTATCATGACGAAAAACAACCAACTCATTATTTGCTGAAGAAACACCTTGCGAAAATGAAATTTTAAATGTGGCATTCGAATCACTCGTATAACTTGTCATACCACGAACACCCATAGGATAATCAAATTTGCCCATGTAGCTTTTTGAATACTTCCAAGTACCTGTATGTGTCGATTTATAAAAACGAGCATCATAAGACTTTACTGTTGAAAAAGGAACTATCAATCCAATTCCAGCATCACCTTGAATGGCTTGTAGTAATTTACGCGATTGGTTCGGCAAGTTTTCATTTTGAAGATGACTATCGCCTATATGCAATACCGTTAGACTCTTCCCTTTATCGCCCATCAAACGACAACTATTTTTCAGATGTGAAGAATCTTGAAAATAAACATAATTATAATCTTGCTTAATCCATGAAGGATACAAACTATCCTTCTGAGCAAAACCCTTAATTGAAAAAAAAAGGCAAAATAGAATTAAACTTATTTTCTGTCGGATCATTTATTTATTTTATCAATTTACCATTTAAAAACACTCTAATTAATGCATCATTATATCCAGCATCTACCATTTGAAGTCTTAGTTTTTCTGCTTCGCTAATTTTTGTTGTATTTCCAACAAGATAAATAAAATATTTATGGCAATTATATTCAGAATAATTTGAAATATCCCTTAGCAAATAACTACTAGTGTCTATATGCTCTTTAGAAGAACAAAATTGAACTTTGAATATTGCTCCGTTGGGATATTCTTTTTGCAACTTTGGGCTCGCAATCTGGTCAGATTTCTTTGTGTCATTAATTTTCAATATTGACTTTATTCGTTGAATATGACTAACAGTATTGGATGAGAAAGCTGGGATTGGAAATAAAATATCCGTTACATTTTGATTTATCACAAGATCATAAACACTACCATCAAAATAGCGATAATCGATTACAAAAACGGTTTCGAAGTTTTGAACTAAATGAGGAACAAGTGCATTACCAAATGAATTTTTTATCACAACTAACCTTCGATTATTTTTCACATCAGAATCGAAACGCTCAAATGGAAGGTCTCCACTTATATAACAACCATATGAATTATTCCATTTATAATACATTTGCCCTGCACTACCTTTTGAAAAATTTTTAGGATTGTCCAATACTTTCATAGTATACTTATTACGTATTTTATGAATTATCAAGGAATCTCCTTTTTCCTTTAATCGTTGGTCACGTGTAAGCTGATAGAGTGAACCTAAGAATCGTCCTCGATATTCGATATCATAATTTTCTAATGGAGTTGGTTTCAATGCTGCAACTTCACAAAATTTCTGATAGGCATAGTATGAACCTAAATCTGTCCAATGATGATCGGTATTAAAGAAAATATATTCATCACGATGTTGTTTAATGTAATCGGAAATAAAGATGCTCTTAATTGGAGCATTTAAAAGAGTAGAAGTAAATGCAATATTTTTCGATTCCGAATTTCCTTTTTTATAATCATCAGGCATAAAATATTCGCCATGTGCAGGAATACCCATGTAATAAATATTGATAGTCGAATCAAAAGTTGAACGATAATCGTTTATTACAGAGGCAAACAGTTTAGAGTATTTATTCGAACCTCCAAAAATCTGAATACCCATTCCATCGTAAATCATTAATCCTTTTGCGGAACCAAGCTTAGCATTATCGAGTTTTATCGAATCCTGAACAATATTCAAATCAACTGAATCGAGTTTAGTAGTATCTGTCGATTCCATCGAGAAATTTTCACTTTCAATAATAGCTATTTCTCCATCTTTAATTCCTCCAGCATTTCGATATTGATCAACTACATCAACCCATCTATCACGAAAAGGAAAATGATCAGCAACATATAAATCGATACTATCAAGATAACTTCCGTTCTCTAAATTTTGCCATGAATAAACAGGAAACGGAGTGAGCTTTCTGTTTTCCATTTGCGATACATTGACTTTAGGAACGACAAAAAACAAAACGGCACACAGAATTAGGACAGCTGTAAACACTATCAGATGCAACGATGAAGTCTTATAAAATCTTTTCGCGCCCATCAAAAACGATAATAAATAAATGGATTATATGACTTACCAACCATTAAAGCAGTTGATATTAATAATAACGCAATGGAAAATGCAATACCTGACCAATAAAGCGTATTACTATTCTTCACTAACAATACTTTTCGGTATTTGACAACTAAGTACTTATAAACTGGAATGCAGAGTACAAAGGCTAAAATCATCCAATAGATATTTTCTTTAATGGTGAGTGTTAAAGAATAATCCCACCACGCAACATCAGCAACATGAAATAAAGACCTAAAGCAAACTAACAACTTAGATAAATCAGTAAAGTAGAATAAAGCCCATCCCAATACAACCGCGAAGAGCAAATAAATTCTCAAGAGAAAGGTTGGCACTTGATTAATTCTTTTTATTGTAATTAACCTTTCCATCATAATCAAAATCCCAAAAAACAAACCCCAGAAAACAAAATTCCAATTAGCGCCATGCCATAAACCTGTTAAACCCCAAACAATAAACAGGTTTAGATATCCATTTTTTTTATTGCCTCCCATAGGAATGTATACATAATCGCGAAAGAAGGTGCCTAGCGAAATATGCCATCTGCGCCAGAAATCAGTTGCTGTTTTAGCAATGTATGGATAATTGAAATTCTCGTGGTAGTGGAAACCGAACATACGACCTAAACCAATGGCCATGTCGGAATAGCCTGAGAAATCGAAATAAATCTGAATAGAGAACATAATAACCCCAAACCACATTTCTCCCGTTGATAACGATGAAAGATCTGGACTATCAAGATACTTAACGACTAATTCGGCAGCGATATTGGCAATGGCTACTTTCTTAAACAATCCAACACAAAAGCGGGTGATTCCACCAGAAATATCCCTGATTCGATATTTACGCGTATCAATTTCATTCATGATATGCGAATACCTTACTATTGGTCCAGCTACCAATTGGTGATACAAACTCACGAACATCATAAACTTAAGCCATGAACGCTGAGCCTTTACTTCTCCGCGATAAACATCAACAACGTATGAGATAGTTTGAAAAGTATAAAATGAAATTCCAATTGGCAATGAATACTTTGGAAACTGAAAACTGGTACCAAACAACGCATTTACATTATCATAAATAAATCCGCTGTACTTAAAAAAGAAGAGAATTCCGAGGTTAAATACAAGGGTGAAAACAATTCCGAACTTGGCCCAAAGTGTTCCTTTGTACTTTTCGATTAAGAGTCCATTGCAAAAATCAATTGTTGCACTGAAAATCAATAGAGAAACCCAGATTGGTTCACCCCAGGCATAAAAAACGAAAGAAAATAGCGTAAGGATGAAATTCCTGTAATTCGCATTATTGGAACAATAATACAGAATCAGGTTCAGAGGTAGAAAAAAGTAAAGAAAGGTTAAGCTTGCAAAAACCATTTTTCGGAGCGGACAAAATTGCAAATTATCGTTTAAATAATCTAAAATAATTCACATTGAATTAAAAATGTTTCACTCTATATATCAATGAATTAACTCCTTTACATACTTAATTTTCAAATGATTCTTCTTCAAATATGAACATAAGATGAATTAACCCTCTGTTAACCCCAAAGCTCTTGTTTGGCAAACATTGAATGGCGAATTTTGCGACAGTTAATTAATCTAGAAATTTTTGTAGTTATGAAGTTTATTCAACGATTATTTATTGCAGTTGGTTTGATGGGTATTTGCTCTAATGTAGCGAATGCTGATGGGAATCCTCGTTACGATGGTAACGATTCAGCTTATGTTGCGATGTATGATTTTATCACTTGTGAATACTGGGACAATGACGATTTAACTCCTTATGGCGATGATTTCATTCCAGATACAGTTCATATCAAGTTAACCGATGAATTCCGTTGCTTTGTAATGCCAGTTGAGACGAAAATCAATTCTCATTATGGCTGGAGATGGAATCGTCCACACAAAGGATTGGATCTACACTTAGAAACTGGGGACCCTGTAAAGGCTGCTTTTGATGGAGTTGTAAGATATGCTCAATATAATAATGGTGGATATGGCAATTTAGTAATCATTCGTCATTATAACGGTTTAGAGACATACTACGCACATTTAAGCAAAATTGATGTTTTGCCCAATGCAATTATTAAGGCGGGTGAAGTTTTAGGCGAAGGTGGTTGCAGTGGATCTCGTTGCACTGGCCCACATTTGCATTTCGAAACACGTTACAAAGACCGACCATTTAATCCGCAAGAAATTATTGCTTTCGAACAGGGTTGTCTTAGCTCAGAATCAATCATGTTAACTAAGAGTAATTTTGTAATTGGGAAAAGCAATTCTTCATCGACTACATTTAATTCTAAATCTGCTAAATCAAAAGCGAATTTAAAGTACTCTTATAAAATTAAGAATGGCGATACACTTTTGGCAATTGCATTAAGAAATAAAACTTCAGTTAAAACTTTATGTAAGCTTAATAAGTTAAAACCTGATGCTACATTAAAAATTGGACGAGTATTGCGCTTGAGATAACGCTTTGCTTTTTATTACTTTCGTTTAATTCTAACTGAAATTTTTATTACAATTACTGCTCAAGATTAAATTCACTTTCGTATTAATCTAATCGAAATA
>CAMBYJ010000085.1 GCA_945872015.1 Chitinophaga pinensis
CCAAATCAGTACTTGATGCGCTTAACATTATATCGTGACTGTGCTGGTATTACGATGCCAACTACCAACGATATTTGTTATTATTCATTAACAACAAATCAACAAGGTAATGCTACCTTATCGTTAGTTGGTAATCCAATCGTGGTACCTCAATCACCTTGTATCTCTTTCCCGGCTAATAACTGTCCTGGTGGACAAGGAGACGTTGAGCAGTATATCTATGAAGGTATAGTAGACTTACCAAGTGCAGCTTCTGATTGGAAATTCTGTTGGAGTACATGTTGCCGAAATGCTGCTATCACCACTTTAGCAGGTGCTGGCGGACAAGGAATTTTCTTGGATGCTTCTTTGGATAACTTATATGCTCCAACCAATTCATCGGCTCAATTCACAACGCTTTCTTATTCTCGTTTTTGCGTAGGTAATACATTCTTTTACGATCAAGGTGCTATCGATCCTGATGGTGATTCATTAGTGTTCTCATTAGTAGATCCATTAGATGAACCATTTCCTCAATGTCCAAGTAATGAAGCTCCAGTTGATTTCGTGAATCCTCCTTATTCTGCTACTAATCCGTTTTCTTCTGTAATTCCAATTACAATTAATTCAACAAATGGTATCGTTAACTTCCTTCCTAATTTAGTTCAGGTTGGTGTAATGGCTGTATTAGTAAGTGAGTATCGTAATGGATTTTTGATTGGTACTGTTCGTCGTGATATTCAGATTAACATTATTTCTCAATGTAATCCAATTTTACCTTCGTTCAACGATTCAATTTTAACTGCTACACCAAACGGAATTTTATTATCAAATTGTAATGAGCGTACGGTAATCTTAGCCTTTGATACAGTATTCCAGTGTTCATCTGCAATTCCTACTGACTTCCGTTCATTCGGTCCTTTTGGAACACCAAATCCTGTTATCTCTGCAGTGCCTATTAACTGCGTTAACGGATTAACAGATTCAATTCAAATTACATTCTTAAATCCATTATCAGTTGGTCAAACAAAAGTTTGGTTAAAGAAAGGATTTGATGGTAATACTTTATTATCAGAGTGTGGATCAGAAATTCCTGAAGGTGCTGACACAGTAAATATCCAAGTACAAATCGATAATAGTACATTATTCGCAGTAACTGATTCAGCAAGTTGTGTATTCAATGAATTCACAGTTGATTTATCTGATAGCGTTTATTGTTTCTCTATTGCTCCTGATGGATCTGACTTCATTTGCGTAGACGCAGCAGGAAATAATTTCCCAATTTCAGCAGCATTTGGTGATTGTGCTGGTAGCACTTTAAAATCTTTAGAATTAACTATTCAATTAGCAAACTTTGTTTCATCTGGCGGACCAGTTTACTTATTAGCTAATCCTAATCCAAGTACAGATGGTAATGGTTTATTAAATGATTGCGGTGTTGAATATCAAGACGTAGATACATTAGCAATCTTAAATATTGATAATGTAATCGCAGTTAATTTAGGTTCGGATCAGAGTTTATGTAATGGACAAACATTACCAAACTTAAATACTAATTTGTCAGGATTGACTTTCCAATGGTTTGATCAAAATGGTCCAATCGCAGGAGCAACAGCTGCTTCTTATCAGGTAACTGCAGGAGGTAATTATTCTGTTCAGGTTACTACAGGTATTGCGGGTTGTTCAGGTGCTGATACAGTTGCTGTTAATGTTATTCCTGCTCCAACAGATAATTTACCTGCTGATTTCTCTCAGTGTGTTAATGATCCAATTCCAACATTAGATGCTGGTAACCCAGGATGTACTTACGTTTGGTCATTAGATGGAAACGTTATCGCTGGTGCAACTTCACAAACATATCAACCAACTGCTGCTGGTACTTATAGCGTAGTTGTTACAAGTGCAACTAATAGCTGTACTTCATCATTTGATATTGTTATCACTACTACTTCTCAATTAACAGTTGCTTTAGCAAACGATAGTATTTGTATTGGTGGTACATACCCAGTGTTAGACGCTAATAACCCAGGTGCAGCATACCAATGGTCATTAAATGGAAATGCTATTTCTGGTGCAACTTCACAAACATATCAAACAACTCAGGCAGGTACTTATAGTGTAACAGTTGGTTCAGGTTCATGTTCAGGTTCTGGTAACATGACACTTCAAGTGTTAAATTACCCTCCAGCACCAGTAGTAGATTGCGAAACTGGAACAGGTACTTACAAGTATATTTATGCTTGGGGTGCTATTGCAGGAGCTGTATCTTACGAAGTAACTGAAGATGGTGGATTAACTTGGATTGCAGCTAATGTTCCTAATGGTTCAGAAACACATGGTACTGCAACTGCTATTCCTTCTTTCTCAGTTCGTGCAATTGGAAGCGGATTATGTAAGATTGGTGCTACTTCTGAGCCTATCGGTTGTGAGGTAATTATTCCAAATATCATTACTCCTAATGGCGATAGCAAGAATGATGAATTCGTAATTGCTAACATCGAAGGATATCCAAACAACAACGTACAAATTATCAATCGTTGGGGAAAAGAGGTTTATTCAGCTGATGGATATAACAATACAACTAAGGTATTTAAAGGTGCTGATTGTCCTGATGGAGTATACTTCGTTATCGTTAACTTAAACGATGGAGAAACACCAACTAAGACTGGTAACTTAACAATTCAAAGATAATTTATAGTAAAGCCAAAATTCTTTTCAAGGAGCGCCCGCCGACAAGCGGGCGCTCTTTTTTTAGATAGATTTTAATCGGATATTTGTACTCGTGCAGAAATGAAAACCTACAATGAAAGTAATCGACCATCTTAAACAAGCTAACGGCAAAACATTATTCTCAATCGAAATTCTTCCTCCATTAAAAGGGAAAGGAATTACTGATATCTATAATGCGATTGATCCCTTAATGGAGTTTAATCCTAGCTTTATTGATGTAACATATCATCGCGAAGAATACGTTTATAAAAAACGTGCTGATGGATTGCTTGAAAAGAAATCAGTTCGTAAACGTCCAGGAACTGTAGGTATCTGTGCGGGTATCATGACCAAGTATAACGTTGATGCCATACCGCATATCATCTGTGGAGGATTTTCTAAAGATGAAACAGAAAACGCTTTAATCGATTTATCGTTTTTAGGAATTGATAATGTGTTATTACTTCGTGGTGATTCAATTAAAAGTGAAGGAAGCTTCAAGCCAGAAGAAAATGGAAACGAGTATGCTATCGATTTAGTGAAGCAGGTAGTAAATATGAATAAGGGAATTTACATCGATGATGATTTACAAGATGTATCTCCTACAAAATTTTGTATTGGTGTTGCTGGCTATCCAGAAAAGCATTTCGAAGCGCCTAATTTAAAAAGCGACTTAAAGCATCTAAAAGCAAAGGTAGATGCAGGTGCTGAATACGTCGTAACACAAATGTTTTACGATAATTCTAAATATTTTGAATTCGTCAAGCAATGTCGTGAGGCAGGTATTACCGTTCCAATTATTCCAGGTATTAAAATATTTACTGCTCGTAAACAGATGAATATCCTTCCAAGTATTTTTCATATCGATATTCCAGATGCATTAGCAGAAGCAGTTGAGAAAGCAAAGACCCCTGATCAAGTACGTGAGGTAGGTATAGAATGGGCGATACAACAATGCAAAGAATTAGTTGATGCAAATGTACCTTGTTTGCATTTTTATACAATGGGAAATCCTGAACCTTGTAAGCGCGTCGCTGAAAAAATATTCTAGTATGAAAATCATTTTTTATCTCGGTACTTGCGACACTTGCACCAGAATTTTAAAGGATTTAAATCCGGGTCCTGATGTAATCCTTCAGGATATTAAGAAAGAAAAGATTACCGAAGAACAAATCGATTTAATGCGCAATCTAGCTGGCTCTTATCAAACTGTTTTTAGTAAGGTTGCTAAGAAGTACAAAGCAATGGGCTTAAACGAGCTGCAACTAACGGAAAAGGACTACCGAAAATACATTCTCATTGAATATACTTTCTTAAAACGACCAGTTATCATTGTAGATGATAAAATCTTTATTGGTAATTCAGAAAAAGCTATCAGCGACGCAAAAGCAGCTCTTGCATGAAGTCGAGCACCAAAGCACACTTAGCAGTTTTAACAGCCAATTTTATTTACGGAGCAAATTACAGCATTGCTAAATTCGTAATGCCAGCTTATATTAAGCCATTCGCGTTTATTTCTATTCGTGTTCTTACAGCAACCATTTTATTCTGGATAGTTTCATTATTCACTCCAAAAGAAAAAGTAGAACGCAACGATATTATCAAGATGTTTTATTGCGCTGTGTTTGGTGTGGCTATTAATCAGTTATTATTCTTTAAAGGACTCTCACTAACATCACCAATCAACTCCGGATTAATTATGGTGATTAGTCCTGTGTTTGTTTTGGTTTTTTCTGCTTTAATACTTCGTGAACGAATTCCGTTGAAACGAATTGTAGGAGTTGTTTCTGCACTAGCAGGAGCATTTGTGTTGATTAAATACGCTGGACGAAATGTACATGTGCAAACGAGTGTGGCAGGCGACTTATGCATATTGTTTAATGCGATTTCATTCTCGATATACCTCGTAATGGCAAAACCGTTGATGAAAAAATATTCGGTATATACGATGATGAAATATGTTTTTCTTTTCGGAGCAGTAATGGTTTTCCCGTTTTCATTTCAAGAATTAAAACAAATTGATTTAGGTTCTTTCACTCCTCAAATCTGGCAAGCTACAGCTTTTGTAGTAATTGGCACAACCTTTTTTGCTTACTTGTTTAATACGCTTGCATTGCAATCATTGAGTCCGGGAGTGGTAAGTGTTTACATTTATTTACAACCTGTTTTAGCTGCAGGAATTGCGATTCTTCTTGGAAAAGATAGTCTTTCTATCATTCATATTATTTCTGCTGTTTTCATCTTTATGGGTGTCTATTTTTCGACGCATACCTCTGTTAAAGCAGGACAATAATCATCCGTATTTTTTCAGTAAATTTGTTACGCTTAAAAAAATAGTATGCTAAAATCAATGACCGGTTACGGGAGTGCAAAAGGCACTGTTGGAACGCAATCCGTAACTGTTGAAATCAGATCATTAAACAGTAAATTTCTCGAGTTAAATGTGCGCTTGCCACTTCAATTCAGAGATAAAGAATTAGAAATTCGTGCAGATGTAGGCAAACTACTTGAGCGTGGGAAAGCTGATTTAAACGTGAGCATCGATAATAACGAATTAGCAAAACGCAGTACCGTTAACAAAGAAATATTTTTAGCTTACTACGAAGATTTAAAATCGTTGGCAACTGAAACAGGTATGTCGGACGATAATATGTTAGATGCTATTTTAAAATTACCTGCTGTATTAAATTCTGAAAAATCAGAAATGGATGAAGCACAGTGGAAGCAGTTAAAAGCATTAATTCAATCGGCGGTTGAGCAATTTAATTTGTTCAGAAGCAATGAAGGAAATGTATTAGAGCAGGATGTTACGCAGCGTTTGAATGCAATTGAAAATGCAGTTCCGCAATTAGAACAGTATGAGCAGGCGCGTATTGAAAGTGTGCGTGCACGTTTACATAAATCAGTGAATGAATTAAAAGATCAGTTAAACATCGATACTAATCGTTTTGAGCAAGAGCTGATTTATTATATCGAGAAGTTAGATATCTCCGAAGAGAAAGTACGTTTGAAAAGTCATTGTGATTATTTTCTTCAAACGATGAACTCGAAAGAAGCGAACGGAAAAAAATTAGGATTCATCACACAGGAAATTGGTCGTGAGATAAACACCATTGGTTCAAAAGCGAATGATGCCAACATGCAACGTATCGTAGTGGAGATGAAAGATGAATTAGAAAAACTGAAAGAACAATTAGCGAACGTACTGTGAAAATTAATCCGAACTATCAGCATAAGTTAATTTTATTTTGTGGTCCTTCGGGAAGTGGTAAAACAACAATTGTACATCACTTGCTGAAGAAATTTCCAATGATGCGTTTTAGTGTTTCAGCAACTACTCGTCCTAAGCGCGAGAATGAAACTGATGGCATCGATTATCATTTTTTATCGCCGGAAGAATTCAGAGCTAAAATTGCGAATAACGAATTTTTAGAGTGGGAAGAGGTTTATAAAGATCGTTACTATGGTTCTTTAAAATCAGAAGTTGATAGAATATTAAATGAAGGAAATATTGCGTTGTTTGATATAGATGTAGTAGGAGGGTTGAATATTCGTAAGAACTACGGAAGACAATTGCTGGATGTATTTGTGATGCCTCCATCGGTAGATGAATTGCATAAGCGTTTAGTGGCGCGTGCTACGGAAGATGAAGAGTCGTTGCGCAAACGATTAGATAAAGCAGAAGAAGAGATGCACGCAGCATTTCAATTCAACCATGTAATTGTAAATATCGATTTACAAAAAGCCATTCAGGAAGCAGAAGATAAAGTGCTTGCATTTTTAGAGGAAGAATTTCCGGAGCCTGACGAAGCAGAATAAAATTATAATATGAAAATAGGTTTGTATTTTGGTTCATTTAATCCTGTGCATAACGGGCATATGATGATTGCAAACTATTTAGTAGAGTATTCCGACCTTGATCAGATCTGGATGGTGGTATCGCCACAAAATCCGTTGAAGCCTGCCAAAGGATTATTACAAGACTACCATCGTTTTCATTTAGTGGAATTAGCCATTGGTGATTATCCAAAAATCAAAGCATCAAAAATAGAATTCGATTTACCAAAGCCTTCTTATACCATTCATACACTAACGTATCTGAAAGAAAAATTTCCGACGCATCAGTTTGCGTTAATAATGGGTGCGGATAATTTACAGACCTTTCACAAATGGAAAAACTATGAACTCATTTTAGAAGAACATGAGTTGTATGTCTATCCGAGAAATGAAAGTGATGGTGGCGACTTAAAATCACATGCTCAGGTACGTTGGGTAGAGGCTCCGATAATGGAAGTTTCCTCTACGATGATTCGCAATGCGATTAAAGATAAAAAAGACGTTCACTTTTTTCTTCCCCAAGCGGTAGCGGATTATATACAGGAAATGAGTTTTTATAAAAAGTAACTTGACATCGGTAAAATATTTGCTTACCTTTGGCGTTAGTATTTTGAATTTATGATTTTATCATTTGGCGATCGTGAAACATTTAAGATTTGGCAAGGTGAGAGAGTTCGCGGTTTCCCGAATGAAATTCAAGAAATTGGTCGCCGTAAACTAAGAATGCTGAATAGTTCTCAGGATATAATCGATTTAAGAATTCCACCTTCAAATCGAC
>CAMBYJ010000086.1 GCA_945872015.1 Chitinophaga pinensis
CAAGTTGGTGTCTGCTGTCTGACAAAAAGTTGTTGTAGACATGAGCAGGGTAGTGGCCAAAAGAAGTACTTTTTTCTTCATGATTTGATGATTGTAAATCTACTTTGAAAACTACGTTCCTTTAAGTTTTATTGTAAATTTTCTTGAACAGGTAATTGTAAAAAAAAACGGCCACTGAAAGCGACCGTTTTAATTATACATTGAGCATGATTAAGCATGCATCTTTTCTTTCTTTGTCATTAATGCATCTTGAGATTCACGGAAATCAGGATCATCAACACAGCAATCTACAGGACAAACAGATGCACATTGTGGTTCATCGTGGAATCCAACGCACTCCGTACATTTATCAGTAACGATATAATATGTATCCATCATCTTAGGTTCCTGTGGAGAGTTTGCCTCGATTTCGTTTCCGTCCATTTTGGCGAACATACCTTTGATAGATGTGCCATCAGAAAATCTCCATTCTGCACCACCTTCGTAGATTGCATTATTTGGACATTCCGGTTCGCAAGCTCCGCAGTTGATACATTCGTCAGTTATTTTAATTGCCATAGTGTAATAGTTTAAATCGTAATTTTGACTTTTAATTCGTGGCAAAAGTACATAATAATCTAACGATTTCCATTCACCTTATTCAAAAAAATAATGACAGTTCAACAAAGGATTTTAGCCTTGTCAAAGTGGGGGAGCGCCCTACAAGTATTGATTGACGATTTACCAGATAATCACGAAAATCCACTTTTTAAATCGATAGTGCAGGCGAAAAATAAGAATGCTTGGTTTGCAAAAAGTAACTCAATAAAGGCTTTAAAAGAAATTTGTAATTTATTAGAATCAAGTTCTTTAAGTAAATTATTAAAAGTATACATTGAGCTTGAAAAGGAGCCAAATGAAACTAAAGTTATTGGTGTTGTTATGGCTGGAAACATTCCTTTGGTGGGTTTCCACGACCTACTTTGCGTGTTGGTTTCTGGTCATAAAGCGAAGGTGCGCTTGTCTTCGGATGACTCAGTTTTGATACCAGCGATTACAGAAATTCTGTTCGAAATGTATCCTGAATTCAGAAATCAGGTTGAATATGTGAACCAATTGTCGGGAATGGATGCTGTCATTGCTACCGGAAGTAACAACACTGCGCGCTACTTCGATTACTATTTTGGGAAATACCCATCCTTAATTCGAAAGAACAGAAACTCGGTGGCTGTTCTTGGCGGACATGAATCGGATGAGGACTTAAAGAAATTAGGCCATGACATTTTTGATTACTTCGGATTAGGTTGTCGTAATGTTTCAAAACTCTATGTTCCCGAAGGTTATTCATTTAATCAGTTCTTTGGTGCGTTGGAGGTGTTTTCTACAATGATGGAGCATAATAAATACATGAATAATTACGACTATCATCGAGCCCTATTTCTGTTGGATGGCATTCCTTTTCTGACCAATAACTTTTTAATCGTACGTGAAAATGAGGCTTACGCAACTCCAGTATCTGTAGTTCATTATGAGTATTACACTAACTTAAATGACCTTGAATTGAAATTAGCATCCGATAGTGAGCTTATTCAATGTCGGATTGGTGTTAACGGATTGCCTTTCGGATCGTCGCAGCAACCAGATATTTTAGATTATGCTGATGGGGTAGATACGATGCAGTGGCTTTTAACGTTGTAAGTGAATTAAATTTAAATTTGTGATTGCGAATAATCATATCGCCTCTTTATAAGATGAAAATATACGGGAAATACTTAGTGCTGATTACCTTGCTGACATGGTCGTTGTTTACTACCTCTTGTCGTAAGGATGAGTTCTTGACATCAGGTGATGTGCAGCTTCGATTTTCTACAGACACGCTTTTATATGATACCGTTTTTGCCACTATCGGATCGGTGACTAAAAACCTTCGTATTTACAACGACTACGATCAGCCTATCAATATTTCTAATATACGATTGGCGGGTGGGAATTCCTCTTATTTCCGAATGAATGTAAATGGACTTCCAGGTAGAAGTTTCGATAATATCGAATTACGAGCTGGGGATAGTCTTTGGATTTTTGTTGAGGTAACCGTTGATCCTAATCAGCAGTTATTGCCATACATTGTTCAAGATTCTATACTTTTTGAAACTAATGGTCGTGCGCAAGATGTCGATTTAGTTGCATGGGGGCAAAATGCTCATTTCATTGTGGCTGATCAGATATTAAATATCAAGGATAATAACGGTAAAACAATTGGACAGATTAATTACGCTGTCATAGATACAATTGATAATAATACAACCACCTGGGATAATCAACTGCCTTATGTAGTGTATGGTGGTTTTGCTGTGGTAGATTCTTCAACCACTCTTCAAATCAGCGAGGGAACTCAAATCCATTTCAGCAATAACGCCGGACTATGGGTTTACAAAGGAGGGAAGCTGCTCGTTAATGGATCAAAGGATAACCCTGTGGTATTTCAAGGACTTCGAAGAGAGCAGGCTTATAAAGAGCAGTCAGGGCAATGGGATAGGATATGGATAAATGATGGAGCAGTGAATGAAATAAATTATGCTGTTATTAAAAACGGTTTTATCGGATTGCAAACCGAAACATTATTTGATCCTGTTATGCCTAATAGAACCTTGAATGTGACAAATACGGTTATTAAAAACATGTCGGGATTAGGTATTTTAGCTCGTAGCTGGACCATCAATGCTACTAATTCTTTAATTGTAAATTGTGGTCAGTATAATGCAGCTTTAACAATGGGAGGTAGCTATGATTTTACCCATTGTACATTAGCTAATTTCTGGAATGGTGGTCAACGAAGTACTCCTAACTTGTACATCAATAATTACACACAAAATGCAACTTCCATTATTCCAATAGACCTCACAAAGGCAGACTTCAAAAACTCAATTATCTATGGCGATAACGATAATGAAATAGAGTTAGATATGAAAACGGGGGGGCAGGCTAATTATCAGTTTTCTAATTGCCTAGTTAAAGTTGACAATGATACTCCTGTAACCGATCCGTTGCACTTTACCTCAATTGATAAAAACATAACCCCAAACTTTGTCAATGTTTATGATGGTGATTATCATTTGAATGTTAGCTCTGTTTGTATTGATAAAGGAAATGCTTCGTTTGCTGTAGGTATTCCACTCGATTTAGACGGAAATCAGAGGGTACAAGGTACTGCACCCGATTTAGGTGTCTATGAAAAACAGTAATCGAATTCTCAAGTAATTGAAAAACAAAGTTTTTGAGGCCAAGCCAAGCTTCTGAATATTTTGCAATATTTTTTAAATCAACCTTTTGTTCATTTCAGTTTTATAATTATCTTTGCATCCCACTTTGAAGAATAAGATTATGAAAAAAGATATTCATCCATCAAGCTACCGTCCTGTTGTATTCAAGGACATTTCATGTGATTACGCTTTCATCAGCAAATCATGCATCGAAACAAAAGATACTATCACAATGGAAGATGGTGTAGAATACCCTCTAATTAAATTAGAGATTTCTCATATGTCGCATCCTTACTATACTGGTAAGATGAAGTTAATCGATACTGCTGGTCGCGTAGATAAATACCGTAGCCGTTTCGAGAAGGCAAAGAAAAATGCTGGTAAATAATTAGGACTCGTTCCAATTAAGATAAAGAAAGCCTCCAATTTGGGGGCTTTCGTTTTTTATTAACAAATGACCCTTATTGACATTATTTATGAGCTTGCCTTGTTTTATTTTAAAAAAACTTTACTTTCCTTTGTCTCATTGTAATTTTAAAAATTTATTAAACTTTAAAAACATTTAGAATATGGCAAATGAAGCATCAGAGGCAAAAGAGAAGTTAAAGGTATTACAGCTTGCAATTGATAAGATTGAAAAAGCATACGGAAAGGGTACTATTATGCGTATGGGTGATGATGCAGTAGAGGCAATTGAAGCTATTCCTACTGGATCAATCGCTTTAGACGCAGCATTAGGAATAGGAGGATATCCAAAAGGTCGTGTAATTGAAATCTACGGACCAGAATCATCAGGTAAAACAACATTGGCAATTCATGCTATTGCAAACGTGCAAAAGGCAGGCGGCATTGCTGCATTCATCGATGCTGAACATGCATTCGATCGTTTTTATGCGCAAAAGTTAGGTGTAGACATTGAGAATTTATTAATCTCTCAACCAGATAATGGTGAACAGGCACTAGAGATTACTGAGAACTTAATCCGTTCGGGAGCTATTGATATTATTGTCATCGACTCAGTAGCTGCATTAACTCCTAAGAGTGAAATCGAAGGTGAAATGGGCGAAAGCAAAATGGGCTTACAAGCTCGTTTGATGTCGCAGGCATTAAGAAAGTTAACAGGTACAATTAGCCGCACAGGTTGCTGCTGCATTTTTATCAATCAGTTAAGAGAGAAAATCGGAGTAATGTTTGGAAATCCGGAAACAACAACTGGTGGTAACGCATTGAAGTTTTATGCTTCTGTACGTTTAGATATCCGTCGTATTGGTCAGATTAAAGATGGAGATCAGGTTTCTGGTAACAGAACGAAAGTGAAGATTGTGAAAAACAAGGTTGCGCCTCCTTTCCGTTTAGCTGAGTTCGACATCATGTATGGTGAAGGAATTTCTAAAATGGGAGAAATAGTTGACATGGGTGTTGAAATGAACATCATTAAAAAAGCAGGTTCATGGTTTAGCTATGGAGATACTAAATTAGGCCAGGGACGTGATGCGGTTAAACAATTATTACATGACAATCCTGAGTTATGCGATGAAATCGAAAACAAAATTCGTGAGGCATTAGCTGGGAATTAAAATAATTTAATTGGTTGAAAAGGGTAGGGCGAAGGTTTTACCCTTTTTTTATGTTCTTAATTGTCGATTTCACTTAGATTTGTAAATCAGAAAAATTATGTCACTAAAACATCCAAAATACCTGTCACAATTAGTAGTAATCGCATTGGTGATTTTTATTTCCGCTTGTGGAGGACCTTCTAAAAAGGGATCACCCAAGGCAAATATAGTAAAGGACACAACCGCATTAGGTAAATTAATTGCCGAAGTAAGTTTGAAAATAGGGGAGAATCCGAAAAATGCTGATTTGTATAATCAACGAGCTAAATTGCACTTGCAACGTAAAGATGTTGGAAATGCATTAATCGATATGGACAAAGCATTATCAATCGATACTACCAAGGCCGATTATTTCCTTACGCTTGCTGATGCTCACTTTGCAGCTAGTAAAGTATCAAAGTCGAAATCAGCTCTAGAAAAGTGTTTGTCGTTAGACCCTAACAATAAAGATGCACATCAAAAACTAGCAGAGCTTTATTTTTATGCCACCCAATACAAAGAGGCATTGGCACAAATTGATGAGGTTATTAAAATAGATATTAATAGTTCTCCAGCTTATTTTTTCAGAGGTATGTGTTATCGCGATATGGGAGATACAGCCAAAGCAATTTCCAGTTTTCAAACTGCCACAGAACAGAACCCGAAAGATTTTAATTCTTATTTGCAAATAGCAATGATGTATCATGCAAAAAAGAACAAGCTGGCTATTCAATATTACGATGCTGCCTTAAGAGCAAACCCGAAAGTAGCAGATATCTATTACGATAGAGGGTTGTTCTACCAGGATAATATGCAGGATTTTGATAAAGCTATTCAGGATTATACCAGCTGTCTTGAGATTAATGCTAAAGATTTGAGAGCACATTTCGCCTTAGGTTTTGTCCATTACGAATACCTGAAAATTTATGATGTTGCCATCAAGCATTACACGGATGCTTTAAATATTGATCCGAATTATGCGGAAGCATCTTTTAATAGAGGACTTTGTTATGAATCGCTAGGGAATGTAGCTGCAGCAGCCACAGATTACAATCAGGCGCTTACAGTTCGTAAAGATTATAAGGCTGCAAAAGAAGGCTTGCAACGAGTTAGTGGAGGAGTAAAGGTTACTCAATAGTAATTTCAATTTCGTCGCCAATTTGGATTTTGTCGCCAGCTCTAAGTTTGGCTCTATAACGGCTTTCAATTGTTCCGTTAAGTTTTATGTCCTCATTATCGACCATCATTTTCGCTTCGCTACCATGCTCGGCAATTCCTAAAAGTTTAAGCAGTTTTATTAGCTCAATGAA
Source organism: Chitinophaga pinensis (assembly GCA_945872015.1). GTDB lineage: Bacteria > Bacteroidota > Bacteroidia > AKYH767-A > OLB10 > CAINEC01. The sequence goes on from CAMBYJ010000086.1 coordinate 6,145, forward strand.
TTCTGAAGTTAATTGAAAGGTGTGTTTTTGCATTTTCTTGGTTATTGATTCAAAAAAAAATCCTCCCGTAAAGGAGGATTTTTAACGAAGTCTGATTTTTTATTTTACCGAATTTAAGATGGCTTCGAAAGCCTGCGGATTATTCATCGCTAAGTCAGCTAAGACTTTACGGTTGATGTCTACATTACCTTTATGGATTGCACCCATAAATTGAGAGTAAGACATTCCATGCATGCGAGCTGCTGCATTAATACGCTGAATCCATAGAGCACGGAAGCTGCGTTTTTTAGCTTTACGATCGCGGTAAGCGTATTGTAAACCTTTTTCGACGGTGTTTTTGGCAACCGTCCATACATTTTTACGTGAACCCCAATTACCTTTGGCAAGTTTTAAAACCTTTTTACGTTTTGCCTTTGAGGCCACATGATTGACTGAACGTGGCATAATGTTTTTGTTTTTTGGCGATAGCGCCCTTTCGGGACTTTAAGCTATTTACCGGGTTAGAAATTAATTTGTTTTTTGTGATCAATTAAGCTACACACAACATACGCTTTACACGGAACTCATCAGACTCATGAACTAGTCCTGATGCCGTTAAGTGACGCTTGCGGTCTGTGTCTTTCTTCGTCAAGATGTGACGCTTGAAAGCATGCTTTCTTTTGATCTTTCCAGTGCCTGTAAGCTTGAAACGCTTTTTCGCACTAGAGTTGGATTTCATTTTAGGCATTTTGATTTTATTTTTATTGACTTCGTTTAACTTAATTATTCTACAGCATCGTTATTTTTAGCTGGCTTTACTACTTTTTTGTTAGGCAATGGAGCAATATGTATAAACATCCTATTTCCTTCTAACTTAGGCATCAATTCTACTTTTCCATATTCTTGGAGTTCTTGAGCAAATTTCAAAAGGATAATTTCTCCTTTCTCTTTGTAAGCAATTGCTCTACCTCTGAAATGAACATAGGCTTTTACTTTTGCCCCTTCTTCTAAGAACTTCATGGCGTGCTTCACTTTGAAATTGAAATCGTGCTCA
>CAMBYJ010000087.1 GCA_945872015.1 Chitinophaga pinensis
AACGCAGTATTAAAAGTTCAGATTGTTCCAGAAGATTACAAACCTGCAGTTGATACTGCAATTAAAAAGCATGCGAAGCAGGTAAATATGCCTGGTTTTAGAAAAGGAATGGTTCCTCCAGGACTTGTTCGCAAAATGTATGGTAAGTCTTTATTAGTTGAAGAGCTAAATAAATTAGTTTCTGATGCGGTTGATAAGCATATTACTGATAATAATATTAAGGTTTTAGGTAACCCAATGCCGAAGCCGGATAATAATTTTGAAATGTCGTTGGATAACCCTGCGGATTTTGAATTTGCTTTTGAAATGGGATTAGCGCCTGAAGTAAATATTTCTTTACCTCCATCAAAAACATTCACAGCGTATGAAATAACTGTTGACAGTAAAGTAATTGATGATGAGATTTCGAAAATTCAACGTCGTTATGGTAAGTATATCAGTCCTGAAGTTTCAGATGCAGAATGTTCTGTTTATGGTACTTTCCAGGAATTAGATGCTGATGGAAATATCGCTGAAGGCGGTCACACCAACCAAAGTTTTATTTTATTAGATAAGATTACAGATTCTGATGTTCGTCCTCAATTCATTGACAAAAAATTAATGGATGTTGTTACGTTTAACCCAGTTCAGGCTGTTAAATCAGCTGATGAAGTGAAATACATGTTAGGGTTGAAATCAGAGGATCTTTCTGCGTACGATAAGAACTTCCGCTTTACTATTGAAAGAATTAACAAAGTGGAAAATGCAGAATTGACTACTGATTTGTTCGATCAATTATATGGCGATGGTGCAGTTACCGATATCGAAGGTTTCAGAGAAAAAGTAAAATCAGAAATTGCAGAAGGGTACCGTTACGAAAGCGAACATTCATTAAAGCATGAGTTAGAAGACACTTTATTACATGAAGCTAACTTGCAATTGCCAGATGAGTTTTTAAAGCGTTGGTTGTTATCGGCAAACGATAAAATTACAGAGGAGCAATTGGCTCGTGAATATAATCAGTATGCCCGCGATTTAAAATGGAGATTGATTGAAAATAAAATTTACTCGGATAATAATATGCAGATTAATCCAGAGGAAATAGAGAACTATGCTAAGTCTTTAATTGTAGATCAGTATCTTCGTTACGGACAAGCACATTTATTAAATGAGGAAACGTTAGGCGATATGGTTAAGCGTTATTTAGGAGACCAGAATAATATTCAGAAGGTAATAGAAAACCTTACAGGAAGAAAAGTTTTCGAACACCTTAATCAAATAGTGAACAAAGACGTTAAAGCAATCACGCATGAAGAGTTTGTCGATTTAATGAGCAAGCATCAACATCATCACCATTAATAACAATTAATCATAAAACATAAGTATGGACTTTCGCAATGAATTTTTGAAATACGCGGTAAAACACCGTGGTATGAGTAGTAACGGAGTAGGTAGCTATATTAATTCTGTTTATGCAGATTATATTTCTCCAACAATCATCGAAGAGCGTCAATTAAACATCGCTCAAATGGATGTTTTCTCTCGTTTGATGATGGATAGGATTATCTTTCTTGGAACAGGAATTAATGATTATGTAGCGAACATTATTCAAGCGCAATTATTATTTCTTGAATCTTCGGATGCAAAACGCGATATCACTATTTATATGAATAGTCCTGGTGGATCTGTTTACGCAGGTCTTGGAATCTATGACACCATTCAGTACATCCAACCAGATGTAGCGATGGTTTGTACTGGAATGGCAGCATCAATGGGTGCTGTATTATTATGTTCAGGTACCAAAGGAAAACGCAGTGCATTGCAACATGCGCGTGTGATGATTCATCAACCATTAGGTGGTGCCGAAGGACAAGCATCAGATATCGAAATTACTGCACGTGAGATCGGTAAATTGAAGAAAGAACTTTATGAAATCATTTCAAAACATAGTAATAAAGACTATGAACAAGTTTGGAAAGATTCTGATCGTGACTACTGGATGACAGCTCAGGAAGCGAAAGAATACGGAATGATTGATGAAGTATTAATCAGAACTAAATAATACCGGTAAAATATTGCTTAAATTAGCCGAACCGATTACAGTCGTGTTCGGCTTTTACCTTAAATACACCTAACCGTGAAACAAAAACAAGATATCGTTTGCTCCTTTTGTGGCCGTGATAAAAGTCAGGCTAATGTATTAATTGCCGGCATAAACGGGCATATCTGTGATCAGTGCATTGCACAGGCGCAAAATATAATCAGTGAAGAGCAAGATCAAAAGTTGAAAACCAGCTTAGGGTCGGCACTTACATTGCCAAAGCCAACGGATATTAAAAAGTTTTTAGATGAATATGTAATTGGGCAAGACCATGCGAAGAAGGTTATGTCGGTGGCTGTTTATAATCACTACAAACGCCTAATAAATAAAAGTAAAGTAAAAGATAAAGATGAAGTCGAGATTGAAAAATCGAACATCATTATGGTAGGAGAAACAGGAACAGGAAAGACCTTGCTTGCTCGTACAATTGCTAAACTTTTAAAGGTTCCATTTTGTATTGCAGATGCTACTGTTTTAACTGAAGCAGGTTATGTAGGTGAAGATGTTGAGAGTGTATTAACGCGTTTATTGCAGGCTGCCGATTATGATGTGACTGCTGCAGAAAGAGGAATCGTTTATATTGATGAGATTGATAAAATTTCTCGTAAGGGCGATAATCCAAGTATCACACGCGACGTTTCTGGCGAAGGTGTTCAGCAAGGATTATTAAAGATGTTAGAGAATACTATCATTAATGTTCCACCGCAAGGAGGAAGAAAACATCCAGAGCAAAAAATGATTTCTGTGAATACGCAGCATATCTTATTTATTTGTGGAGGAGCCTTTGATGGAATCGATAAAATTATTTCTCGTCGTTTGCAAACAAATTCATTAGGGTTTTCTTCAAAAGGAGAGAAAGAAGAAATTGATAGAACTAATTTAATGCAGTATGTTAGTCCTGCTGACTTAAAAACATTCGGATTAATTCCTGAATTAATAGGTCGTTTGCCAATGATTACTTTTTTGTCGCCGTTAGATAAAGAGACACTTCGTGCTATTTTGACTGAACCTAAAAATGCTTTGACAAAACAATATGAAAAGCTTTTTGATATGGAGGGTATTAAATTGACTTTTAGTGATGATGTGTTGGATTATATTGTAGAAAAAGCACTTGATTTTAAGTTAGGCGCTAGAGGTTTGCGTAGCATTTGCGAAGCTATTATGCTAGATGCAATGTTCGAAATTCCAGGTAATAAGAAAGAAAAAGATTTCGAGATAACTCTTTCGTATGCTAAAGAAAAATTATCGAAGTCGAGCTTAAATCAGTTGAGGGTAGCTTAAACAATTGCATATTTCTAATTCGCACTTGTGCATTATCATCTGTTGATTGAAGATAAAATTTTATATTTGATTAAAGTTGATGCTAATGCAATTTCAAATTCTTTCTTCTGAATTATTAAAGCTTTTTATTGAAGAAGTTGGGGAGTCTCCGTTAGATAAAATCAGCAGAATAAAAGACAATAGCCTGTCTGTTGATTATTTTAGTTTTTACAAATCTGTATCAGCAGTTTATTCTTCAAAAATAGAAGGAGTCGATATTGATTTTGATAGTTATTATAAGCATCGCTTTTTGAATGTACCTTTTAAAATTGATTACACAAAGAAAGCAGACGATTTGTACGCAGCTTATGAATTTGTCGAAAATAACGAATTGAATTTCGATAATGTTCTGAAGGCGCATGCTATTTTAAGCGAGAGCCTATTACCTTCAATGATGCATGGTAAAGTGCGATCGAACCCAATGTTTGTCATTAACGATAAAGAGCAGATTGAATACGTAGCTACTTCACCGCTAGAAATCGATTTTGAGTTAGATAAATTATTTGTCGATATCAATCAATTAAGAGAAAGTGAACTCAATGCCTTTGAAGTATTTTACTACGCTTCTTATATTCATTTGGTGTTTGTTAAAATCCATCCCTTTCAAGATGGCAACGGCAGAACTGCAAGGTTAATTGAGAAATGGTTTTTATTGGAAAAGTTAGGTAAATCGGCTCATGCAATACAATTAGAGAAAAACTATTTCTCTAATTTAAACTTGTATTATAAAAACCTAAAACAACTAGGTGTTGAGTACGACTTTTTGGATTACAGCAATGCATTACCGTTTTTATTGATGACGGCGCAGTCGATTGATACTATTTAATTAGTTCCTTTCGAATACAAACGATAAGAATAATAAACTGGTATTGCTGTAAGTAATAGTATTCCAGAAATAAAAATAGCTGAACTATAATTATTAGGAATAATTAAAATAATTGTTGCTAAAATCAGGTTTCCCCAAACCCAAACTTTTGAACCAATCAAATGTGTTTTTTTCCATACGTCATCACTTGCTAATGTCCAAGGTGTGCGAACACCAAAGAAATAATTAGGTTGTACATTTTTCATTAAAAAGCCTAAGCAAATAAAGAATAGGCAAAGAGCAATAAAAATTATTTTTTCAAAACTTTCAATTGGTTGTTTAATACAATAGTTTTTTGTCATTAGTACTATCATAAGCATAATAACAGTTATGAAAATTGTCACTACCCAAGAAGTAATTTTCATAATTGGATTGTCTTGTTCTGCTTTTCTTTTTGAGTCGATTGAATTACCATTAAGAATCATGGCTGAACTTCCAACGACAATCAATCCCATAAAAATTAATACTCCAAGCATAAATCCTTTTGAGTGAAAATCATCAGGACGCAAATTGAAGTCGTAATGTGTCGGGACTTCTTCAGGAAGCAGGTTCCACAACGATAGGTAGTAGATAACTGGGATGAAAGTGATGAGCCACTGAAGAAGAAGTGTTTTTGAATGTTTCATTTTTCGTTAAGTTATTAACTCATGGCTAATTTAGAATTTAATTTATGTGCGATGAAAAGAAATCAAAATAGTTTTGCTGAATTAATTTAGGCTAGATGAGTTCAACAAATAAACCGATTGGTGGATACATGTATATTTTAGAATGTGCAAATGATTCTTACTATGTTGGAAGTACACGAAATTTAGGAAAGAGAGTTTCTGCACATCAAAATGGATTAGGCTCCAATTATACGAAAAAGCACTTACCAGTTCGTTTAATTTATTTTGAAACGTTTGATAAGATTGGGAAAGCATTTAATAGAGAGAAGCAAATACAGCGTTGGACGAATGAGAAGAAGACTTCCTTGATTCGAGGAGATATAAGCGCTTTGAAAGAATTGGCTACTTGTAAAAATGAGACGAGTCATAAAAATGTTTCCTTCAGTTCCGCTCAGGAAACAAACAGCTCCGCTCAGGAAATAAACGATACCGTTCAAGAAATAAATTCAACGGTCACTTCGGCTCCGCTCAGTGACCGAAAAGGGGGATTTATATAGGTTATTGAGCGGAGTCGAAATAACCGAGAATGAATAGACAAACAGATTCGGCCGGTTTTATGCTCGGTTACTGAGCAAAGTCGAATAAATTGCAATGAAATAAATACGAAGGGCACTGAGCGAAGTCGAAGTGCCAGTTTAATGCACGGTCACTGAGCGTAGCCGAAGTGACGTGCATACAATTTAAACCGATGCTCCCACTTATTCTTTTCATCAATAATTCCTTGCTCTTCACTAACTAATTTCCATTCCTCATAATTTATTTCTGGAAAGAATGCATCACCCTCAAAATCGTGAAGCACTTCTGTAATGTAAAGTTTGTGGGCTAACGTTAACGATTGTCCGTAGATTTCACTTCCTCCAATAATAAAAACTTCTTCTTCGATAGAGCAACTTTCAATCGCTGCATCTAATGAATTATAAATATGCGCACCTTCTAATTGGTATTCAGTATTACGGGTAACAATAATATTTTTTCTGTTGGGTAATAATCTGCCGATAGATTCGAATGTCTTACGACCCATAATCACAGGATGTCCACTTGTAACAGCCTTGAAATGTTTTAGGTCGTTGGGTAAGTGCCAGATCAATTGATTGTCTTTACCAATAACACGATTATTCGCAAATGCAACGATGATGGATATAGTCATATTTAAACAGCAACAACAGCTTTAATAGCGGGGTGCGATTGATAATTTTCTATTGCAATGTCTTCGTAAGTGAAATCGAAAATATTTTTTACATCTGGATTCAACTTCAAAGTAGGTAAGGGTAGAGGCTCTCTCGTTAGTTGTAAGTTTACCTGATCAAAGTGATTGCTATAGATATGTGCATCACCTAAAGTATGAATAAACTCACCTACTTCTAAATCGCAAACCTGCGCTACCATATGCGTTAATAAAGCATAGGATGCAATATTAAAAGGGACACCTAAAAACAAATCTGCACTGCGCTGATATAACTGACAACTTAATTTTCCATCAGCTACATAAAACTGAAATAAAATATGGCAAGGAGGTAATTTCATTTTTGAAATTTCACTCACATTCCAAGCATTTACTAAAAGTCTTCTTGAATCAGGATTTTTTTTAATCTGCTCAATTAACTGAGTAATCTGATCGATATGTTCTCCATTTGCCGATGGCCATGAACGCCATTGATAGCCGTAAACAGGACCTAGGTTTCCATTTTCATCTGCCCACTCATCCCAGATGCTTACACCCTTATCTTTTAAATATTTGATATTGGTTTCGCCTTTCAAAAACCAAAGTAATTCATGAATGATCGACTTTGTATGAACTTTTTTTGTTGTTACTAAAGGAAAGCCATCTTGTAAATTAAATCGCATCTGGTAACCAAAAACACTTACGGTTCCTGTTCCCGTTCTGTCTTCTTTCTTTGTTCCATGCTGCATGACATGTCGCAGCAAATCGTTGTACTGTTGCATAGCGATAAATTATTTTTCCTCTGGCGGAATATTCAAGTTCTTAAAAATTTTTTCAATCTTTTCAACGTAATCAAGCGAATCGTCATGAAAGAATTCTAATTCAGGAATAATACGAGCCTGCTTGCCGATTCTTAAGCCCAATGATTTACGAATTTCATTTTTGTGAATCGAAAGTTGTTTTAAAATAAGCTTAGGTTCTGTAACTTTAAACATACTCAATTGTATGCGGGCTAAGCCTAAGTCAGGTGTAACACGCACTCCTGTAATAGTAATAAAATTTTGTCCAAACCAATTTCTCCC
>CAMBYJ010000088.1 GCA_945872015.1 Chitinophaga pinensis
CATTTTTTCAGAAGGATTAAAAAAAGAACCAGGCAATTTATTATTACAAATTGGTACAGCAGAATTAAAATTAGCTGTTGGAAATTTAGCAGAGGGTAAAGCAGCCATCGAAGCCACTGTTAAATCTGCAGGTCCAAAAAACGCTACTATTATGGTGGTTGCTGCAGAAGCACTAATTCGTCATAAAAAGGCGCAAGATTTAATGTTAGCAAGAGTGTATTTAGATGCGGCTTTAAAACTAGATGCAAAAAATCCATTGACCTATAATTTAATAGGCGATATCTATTCAGAAGAAAATAATGGTAGTGAAGCTGCGAAGTATTACAACCTAGCATTAGAAAAAGAAGGTAAATACATTAAATCTGTTTTTCACAAAGGACAATTATATAAAAGATCAATGAGCTACGAAATTGCAATAGCAGAGTTTAATAAAACATTAAGCCTTGATCCTAATTTCGCTCCTGCTTACAGAGAGCTTGGAGAATGTTATTACAAATTAAGAAAGCCTGAACAAGCAAAAGAAAACTATAAAAAATACCTTGAGCTTTCTAAAAACAATAACAGTGCAAGATTACGTTATGCATCCTTCTTATATCAAAGCGGTGAATACAATGATGCTGGCTTCGAACTTTCATTAATCACAAAAGTCGATTCAACTAATATTGGTATGATGAGAATGATGGCCTACGTTAATTATGAATTAGGTAAAAACGATACGGCTTTAAAAACCATCAGCAAAGTATTTGATATAACTGCTGAGGATACAATTAAACGTCTTGGAAAAGATTATTCATACTTTGGAAAAATTCTAGCTAAAGGTGGAAACGCTGAATTAGGTACATCTTATATTCAAACAGCTTTAACTATTGATCCTAAGCAAGGCGAATTATATGATGATTTAGCGGATATGTATAATAAGCAAAAGAAATATGATTTAAGCGCTTTAACCTATGAAGCGAAAATCAATAATTCTGCAAAGGCTGCTATTACTGATTATTTTAATATGGGTCGCGCATGGTACAATGCTAAAAACTATGTGAAAGCAGATTCTGCATTCGCAAAAGTTACCGAAATAAATGCAGCATGGCCGAATGGATATTTCTGGAGAGGACGTGCTAACGCGCAAATTGATAATACTGCTAAAGAAGGATTAGCAAAACCACATTATGCGAAATTTATTGAGTTAGCCAGTGCAGATGCAGCTAACTTAACAAAGCAAAAAACCAACTTGGTTGAAGCTAATAGTTATTTAGCTTTCGCTGCATTCGTAGATAAAGACTGTAGTTTATCTATCGAATACTGGAATAAAGTTTTAGAAATAGATCCAGCTACTAAACAAGCAAAGGATTCGATTGAAGCAATAAAAGCATCGAAAGATTGTAAATAAAAAAAGGGGGCTTAAAAATTTAAGCCCCTTTTTTTTATGCGATCACATCATCATCTTGTTGATTGCGGAATTTAAATCCGACTTTTTTACCATCATACATTGACGTTTCAATCATGTAGGTTAATGCATCGTGTACTGTAATTTCACGCATGGCATCGATTGGAGGTACAATAGCATCAGTATCTAATGCATTAATCAAAAACTGATCTATTAATTTTTTTAAGGTATCGTTTGAAATTGTATCTGAAGTGAAATTATTAAACAAAATTCCAATCTGCTTTTTACCCTCTACAAAAAAATGATTTTCTGAATTAATAAAGATCCTCCCTAACAACTGACCAAGCTCTCCTCGACGTTCAAACTTCATAGCATCGGCCATAAAATTATAAACGGAAATCATTCCACAAACGGAGCGGTCGTGATTAAGGCTTACATAGTTGGATTTAGTTAATGGGTGCGTTGCATCAAACGCAAATGCATTGGTATGCATGATAAATATTAAAACATCATCTGCAACCTTCAACTCAGCTTCAAAGGTGCCCCTGTCTGTATATTTCACTTTAATACGAGGGTCATTTAATAGCATGATGTGTTTTAGTTCTTTTTCATATTCGATTAGCATGTGCTTAATCAATGAAAATGCTGCAAAGGTTGTATCCGTTGCATTTTTTGCATTCTTAACCTTTGTGTTTAGTAAATGAAGAATCTGTTCGTTCATAATATTTTAATAAGCTCTTGCAAAAAGTACTCTTTGACCTGATGGATTTCCAGTTAAAATACACTGACCTTCTTCTTCTGGATTATCCATTGGTATACATCTGATTGTTGCCTTAGATAGTTCTTTGATTTTTTCTTCTGTCTCTGTTGAGCCATCCCAATGTGCGTAAACAAAGCCACCCTTATTATCCAGGATATCTATGAATTCATCCCATGAATCCGCACGATTCGTTTTTTCTTCTCTTAAGTCAAGGGCTTTTCTGTAGATATTATCCTGAATTTGCTCTAACAAATGTTCAATTTTCAAATGTAAATCTGTCATTTGATACACTGCCTTTTCCTTTGTATCTCTTCTTGCAACTTCAACAGTTCCGTTTTCTAAATCACGAGGACCAATTGCTATTCTTACAGGAACCCCTTTCAACTCATACTCTGCAAATTTCCAGCCCGGCTTATGTGTATCGCGGTTGTCATACTTCACTGAAATCCCTCTTTTTTCCAATGACTTTTTTAATTCAGCAACCTTTTCATTGATTGCATTCAATTGCTCATCATTTTTAAAAATCGGAACAATTACCACTTGAATAGGTGCTAATCGAGGAGGAAGAACTAATCCGTCATTGTCAGAATGGCTCATTATTAATGCTCCCATCAAACGAGTAGAAACTCCCCACGAAGTAGCCCAAACAAATTCTTGCTTCCCTTCTCGGTTAGTATATTTTACATCAAATGCTTTAGCGAAATTCTGACCTAGAAAATGAGATGTACCTGCTTGCAATGCCTTTCCATCTTGCATCATCGCTTCAATGCAATAAGTGTCTAATGCACCTGCAAATCGCTCATTTGGCGACTTCATTCCTTTTATCACTGGAATAGCTAAAATATTCTCAGCAAAGTCAGCATAGACATTCAACATTTTAATTGTCTCTTCTACTGCTTCTTCTGCTGTTGCATGCGCGGTATGTCCTTCCTGCCATAAAAATTCGGCAGTGCGTAGGAACAACCTTGTTTTCATTTCCCAACGAACAACATTTGCCCACTGATTAACAAGTATTGGTAAATCGCGGTAAGATTCTATCCAACCTCTATATGTGTTCCAGATTATCGTTTCAGAAGTCGGTCGAACAATAAGCTCTTCTTCTAGCTTAGCATCTTCATCTACAATAATACCTTTCCCATCTGGATCATTTTTTAATCGGTAATGAGTTACTACAGCACATTCTTTCGCAAAGCCATCCACATGACTAGCCTCTTTACTAAAAAATGATTTAGGAATAAACAGAGGGAAATATGCATTAACGTGTCCTGTTTCTTTGAAACGACGATCAAGTTCTTGTTGCATTTTTTCCCATATTGCATAGCCATACGGCTTTATTACCATACAACCTCTAACTGCAGAATGCTCTGCCAAATCTGCCTTCATAACAAGGTCTTGATACCATTGAGAGTAATTTTCTTCCCTAGATGTTAATTGTTCGCTCATACATTTATAAATTTACCCAAAATATTTTTGGCATTGTGTTTGCCTATTGATTTAACAACAAAATTGAATAACTAACAGCATAAAAACAATTTAATTCTATCATTTATGAAATCTCTGACACAAATAATTAAATTGAACCCTTTCAAATCCACTCTTTTCTTAACTTTTCTAACCCTTTCAACTATTTCTTGCTCCTCTAATCGTTACACTACGCGTAGTTCTGATGATGTTTATTTTACAAGTGTTCCCCCTTCGGAACAAGCGAGCAACTACTCGCAAAATAGCGACGATCAGTCCAACAATTCAAATCAGGACCAAGATCAGAATTCAACCGTTGATTACTCTAATTCATCAGACCAGGGAAATACCAATTATTATACGGTAAATTCTGACCCTGATGATAGCACGAACAATTATTCGAATACTACTTCCAGTCGTTCTAGTGATGGTAATGGTAATACCTATATCACTAATAATTATTATGATGAAGATGACTATTACGATTATGCATATACTGCGCGATTAAGAAGATTTAATCATCCATGTGGCTGGAATTATTACGACCCATATTATACTAACATGTATTGGTATGATTATAATCCTTATTCATATGGAGTAAGTGTTTATACAACTTACAGCTGGTGGGGATTAACCACTACTTACAGCTACAACAATTGGTGGCCAAACTGGGGTTATGGTTGGGGAGGAAATTGTTTTAATAGTTGGGGTAATGGTTGGGGATACAACAACTATTGGAATGGATATAACAATGGTTATTGGAATGGATACTACGCCGGATTATACAACGGAAGTTTCAATCCGTATTACTTCAATAGTATGGACTCTTATAGTTATTATTACGGACCAAGAGGTGGAAGAAATAACGGACATATTGCGCATAATACGCCAAGAAGAGGGTCGAGTGTTTCACAATTATACAATGAACTGGGAGTAGAAAAAGAAAACGACCATTTGGTTGCTAATGATGGAATTCAAGCAATTGGAAGACCGAAAAGAGAAATCAAATCCGACTATCAAAATACGAATACAAATAACCAGGGTGAAATAAAAACAACCCCAGGAAAAAATAACACTACTATTACAACACCTAAAGGTGAGAATGCTAATACTAATTTAAATAACAATACAACTAACGGCTCAAATCAAAACAATAGTAACACCCCTAGAAGTAATAGCAATTTTAACACAATAAATAATCAGGGAGATACTTACAGCAATCCGAAAAACTATTCTCCAACGCCAAAGAATAATCAACCATCAGAGAATAATTATAGTAATCCGAAAAACAATAACACTACAACACCGAAGAACAACCAACCTTCAGAGAATAATTATAGTACTCCGAAAAACAATAACACTACAACGCCGAAGAACAACCAACCATCGGAGAATAATTATAGCACTCCGAAAAATAATAACACTACAACGCCGAAGAACAACCAACCATCGGAGAATAATTACACGACACCTAGAAATAATAACACTACAACGCCAAAAAACAATAATCAGCCTTCGGAGAATAATTATAGCACTCCAAGAAATAACAACAACACTCCAAAAAATAATAATAGCACGCCGAAAAGTAATAGCCAGCCTTCAGAAAATAATTATAGCACACCGAAAAATAATAATAATAGCACACCGAAAAATAATAATTACTCACAGCCAAGAAACAACGAAAATAATGTAACACCTCGTAGTAACAATTCATCTCCAAGAAACAACACACCATCCTATTCTACTCCTAGAAACAGCGGTGGTGGAAACTCAGGTGGTGGATCTGTTGGAGGAGGCAGAAGAAGATAATTCAATTTGAATATAATTCGAGAACTGCTACTAATTTGTAGCAGTTCTTATTTTATCAAGACAGTATGAAAAAAATAATTACAACCATCCTATTATCATTTTTATTTAATAACGGATTTTCGCAAAATGATGGCGATATGTTACGCTACTCGATGCTTAACTATGGCGGCACAAGTCGATCGTTAGGTATGGCAAACTCTTTTGGCGCTTTAGGAGCAGACATGAGTAGTACAGCAACCAATCCAGCAGGTTTAGGCATGTATCGGTCGGGAGAAATCAGTTTGTCATTAGGATTTCATAACCGATTTGTAAACGATCAGCTTTTTAATTCAAATAAAGAAAGTAATCAATTTAAGATGGCATTTAGTAATGCTGGAATGTTGTGGCATTTTGAAAATCAGAATTACAGTAAATGGAAGGGCTGGACTTTTGCAATGGCCTATAATCAAACCAATAATTTTTCTTCTGATAATTTCGCATCAGGCTTTAACGGCAATAATTCTATTCTACATTCTTTCTGTGAAGAACTAGGAAAACTTGATCCAACATTAAATGTTGTAGATAATATTCAAACTTATTCGGCATATACTGCATATTCAGCATATAATGGTGATAATGCAGCTTTCTTGACAACTGACTATCCATTTGATGTTGATTTAGCATGGCAAACATTTTTAATCGATAGTGTTAATTCAGATGCTGGGCAAACGTATTATTTCAATGCAGTTCCGTTTGGAGGAGTACAACAATCTAAAAGAACGAGAACAAGAGGTGGGCAAGGAGAATTCGATATTACCTTAGCAAATAACTTTGAAAACAAATTATTTTTCGGAGTGACAATCGGATTTGCCTCGGTAAATTTTAGTCAAACTACCAATTGGAGAGAATATGATAGTCAAGATTCGATTCCAGGATTTTATTCGCTCGATTACAATACAGAGCTAAACACAACAGGAAGTGCGGTTAACTTCAAATTTGGTGTTATATACAAGCCAATTGATGCTATGCGAATCGGAATTGCTTTTCATACACCTAGCAGTTATTTGTTAACTGATGATTATTCATCTACTATTAATGCTAAACTTGAAAGTTCAACGGGAAGTATTATCGAAAATGATTATGCATCGCCGTTGTCTATTCCATTTCAATATCGAATAATGACTCCCTTAAAACTAATTACTAGCATTGCAGGGCTAACATCAAAAGTTGGTGCTGTTAATTTAGACTATGAATATAACGACTATTCGAAGGGAAGCGTTTATACTAATGATGCTAGTTTTAACCCATTTTTTAACGATGCAAGGGAAGCAATTAAAATAAAATATCAGGCGACACACACTATTCGTATAGGTGCTGAAGCTATATTATATAACTGGAGAGTGCGCGCAGGAGCAAGTTATGCCACATCACCATTCAAATCGCAATTCAGACTTAATACTTTTTCAGATTTAAGCAGGAAGACTTTCACTACAGGATTTGGCTATAAAGGTGAACGCTATTTCTTTGATATGGCGTTAGCCTATTCAACATTCGGCTCAGTTGAAAAACAATATACACTTGAAAATGGTAATGAAGGATTGATAGAATCGAATTATAGTGATACCCGCGTATTATTTACAGTTGGAAAAAAATTCTAATCAAGCACTCTGATTATCATGTCATCTATTTGTGCATTGTATTTACCCGGATTGTAAACATAGATTTTAACGATATCTTCTGGCTTTAAATCTTCAACATATTTATAGCCATAATAAAG
>CAMBYJ010000089.1 GCA_945872015.1 Chitinophaga pinensis
GCTAGTATCTGTTTTCATAATCCAAAAATCATTTTCAAGAGGAATTGTGCCAAAAGTTGTAATATATTTAAGACCAAAAAAGTAATAATAATTATCCTTTTCAATAATTTTATTCAAATTGGTCCATCCATCACAACCGAAACGCTTATCCCAGAGTTTATTTCCATTTTTATCCACTTTAAAAACAATAGCATCAAGGAAACCTGGAGGAGATATTGGTGAAGTAGTAATATTACCACCAATGCCACTTGATGTTGATCCATAAATTAGGTAATTACTATCATTTAAAACTGTTAGTCCAGATTTTTTGCTTGCTTGATCTGGGTATTCATTACCCATACCACCAAAGACACAATCCCATTGTTTGTTTCCTAAGGTGTCTAACTTTATTGCCCAAAAATCAAATCCTGCTTGATAAGGGGTTTGACTGGGGTAATAAAATGCATGTTGTGTTTTATCAAAACCATGTACCCCATTACTAAAACCCGAAAGCAATAAACCACCATCTAAAGATTGTTCTGCAATACAATTTTTATCACACCCAACCGAACCTAGTCGTAATTCATTGATTTTGTTCCCAAGTGAATCTATGAACAATAGTATATAATCTCTATCCCCTCTGATTGTTGTTACTAAGCTACATGAAGAATCTCCAGCAGTCTCACCTGCAATTAAAATTCCTTGCCGGTAAGGAATAATGCTAGTACCTTGTTCATTAATGGAAGTTGTCCCATAAGTCTTATCCCATTTTTTATGAAGTGAATCATCAAACGCAACAACCCAAAAATCTCCTGGAAATTCTCCTGGATTTAGCAAACTATCACAGGTTGATTCTGTCTTGTCTTGCTGTGCATTAACACTAAAACTATTCCCTACAATTACATTTAATTGGTTCAATCGTGTCATGTCGCTCCCTTCTTCAGCCTTTAAAGTTCCGAAGCAATGATCATCTATATAATTAAATGATTGGGAGTATGAACATTCAACGAACACAAATAAAAATGTAATAATTTGTAACAATTTTTTCATGATTATTATGATTAAAGTTTATGTAAATATAAAGGGGCAACTTCAATAAAACAATAAGTAAAATTACTTATTTTGAAAGATGTAAAAAATGAGGAGTTGTTTCTAAAACAAGGGCATTAACATACTGTATATTAGATAATTAAATATAATCTAATTGAGAATTATCGAACGAAATAGCAAAAATTAATTTCCAAAAAATATTTTATTGGGTACAAAAAAACGTCAGATTTTACTTGCCACTAGGTTATATAATAAATTAAAAAATTATCAAATATTTATTTATTTTAAAGCAATAAAAAATTGTATCATTAATCGCTAAGGTTCTAATGTGCTAATTTGAAAATAAAATGATGTAGCGAATCGCGAAGCAATTCTGCTACATCGTGTGCTGATTTGAAAATGTTTTATAAACGATTTCTGATGACAAGCCTGAATAACAATTCAAATTAACTTAGTATTAAATTTACTTTTAAGTTGCGTGATAAAGGAGGGGGCCACCACACCTCCGCCCCACGACAAATTTATGGTTCTGGACTATTCGCAACAAAGATTAAGTACTTATATCCATTTATATCCGTTTGTTGTCGGATAATCTTTTTTGTTTGGTCAATGACGAAGTTTTTTTGATGTATAAGTCCAATTGATTTCTTTATAAATCGCTTTCTCGAGGTAAAATCTAACGAAGTGATAATTGTCAATACATATCTCCCTTTCCGTCATGTTTTTTAATATCCAAGCCATGCATCTTTGTCCTATAAACTTTTAAAAACCTTCAATTATGGAACAGATGTATATCACAGACCTGCACTTGCAGCACACAGAGTGGAAAAACACCCTTTTATTTTATGTTGATGATATTAAAATACTCAATCATCGCCTTGAAGAAGTATTAAGCAAGAATAATGATAAAGAAGTATTAGCGATGGCTGAACACTTCCAGAATCAATTAACTCTTCAAAAAAATCGTGCAGCTGAAATTCTCCATAGCATTAAAGAAAGTTTAAATCTGGTAGAAGCAGAGGTTAAAAACCATCCGGTAGCAACAGATCATCGTAAAATGGAGTTGAATAGTAAACTTCGCGATGAGGTATCAGATTATGCAAATCATTTTAATGAATTACGTCACGAAGCTATTCGATTCTTTTCTAAGTGGATGTAGAAAAAAATTAATCGAACTTTTCAGCATCGTCGCTGCCCTGAAAAGGGCAGCGCTTTTTGTGTATTTTTTTGTCAATAAGTAATTTCAAATGCTGCCATTGTCGCTTTATTTAGCAGATAATTTAGCTCAAACATAAATTATAACACTATGAATATCGCAGCAACTAATTGGCCCAGTTTATTCGGACTAGCCTTTATGGCAATGGTCTTCTTGCAATCAGGATTTGATAAGCTCACAAATTACAAACGTGAAATGTCTTGGATCCGTCAAAAATTTGCACGTAGCTTCTTACACGATTATATTGCTCTCTTATTTTTTATTCTAAGTATCTCTGAAGTAGTGAGTGGAGTTTTGTCGACAGCAGGGTTCTTTCAGATTCTTTTTACTTGTTGCTCTAACTATGCAATTTATGGTGCATGGGCATCTACGTTAACCATGTTAATGTTAATCTTCGGATTACGATTTACGAAAGATTACACAGGCGCTGCTTCGTTAATCCCTTATTTTATAGCTTGTATTCTTACCCTCTATTTTTTGCTTGACCGTGCATCTGCTTTTACGTGCAGTGCATAATTATTATTATAGTTTGGATAACGAAACGGCACCTATTTCAGGTGCCGTTTCTAGTTATAGCTATTTTGTTTTATTTAACGATAAAGCGTTTGCTAACATTGATTTTTTCACTTTGTATATTTAGAAAATACATACCGCTGTTATAAAACTTTGGAAGTTGAATTGAGGAATATCCTGCGTTAGCAATAGTTGATTCATTCATAATTATTCTGCCAGCCGCATCCGTTAGTAGTATTTGAATTTTCTCTTTTGATGTAGAAAAGTAATAAGCATTGATGCTGTTTCCTTTTACTACAGGATTTGGATAAACATGTAACGATTCGTTCGATGGGAAGTTGATTTCACCAAGACTTAAAACAGTATACGCTAGATTAAAATTAGGAATTCCATATCCTAATAAGGTATCAGGATTGAAATACTGATTTGCCGAACGTTTTATTGCCTGTACAATTTCCATGTTCTTTTTTGATGGCCAAGATTGCCATAAGCATGCTGCAGCACCTGCTATAATTGGTCCTGAGAAACTAGTGCCGTTTGCTTGTACTACCGAAGGATTAAAAGGCATATACAAATAGGTACTGCCACCTACAGCAGCTACATCAGGTTTTATTCTTCCATCAGCAGAAGGACCATTACTACTAAACGATACATACGATCCTTGTTGATCAACTGCACCAATTGCTAATACAGAGTCACCATCAGCAGGTACACTGATATAATTCCATTGTGAGTTTCCTTCATTACCTGCACTGCTCGTTACAATTATTCCTTTCTTCGCTGCAAGGTCGGCAGCAATTGTAGCAGGTGCTGTATTACCATTCATATCTGCATAGGTATGATTTTGACTTGCATCATCAAACTTGGTGTATCCTAACGATGAATGTATAACGTCTGCGCCCATACTATCAGCATATTCAGCTGCAGCAGCATAATTGTATTCTTCAATAATATATTCTGTGCTCACATCCTCTGAGCGCAATAATAAAAATTGTGCATGCGGTGCGATACCAACCATCTCTCCAGGGATATTTGCACCAATACATGAAAACACTGCTGCTCCATGCCAGTTGTCGTCATAAACATTCGCATCATTCGAAACAAAATCCCATGTTGCTACTACTTGATTGTTTGAAAAAACACTATCCAAGGCAGGCATTATGTTCGCATCTAAAAATCCACCATCTAATAACGCAATCATCATTCCGTCGCCAGCATAACCCAGATTATGCAAAGCATCCATTGCAATCATTTGTGTCTGACCAGTTGCTTGACCGTAATCAAAATTGGCCGTTCTTAAATAAGTCGAATGATTATTAAAAGGCAACACGATTCTTTCATCTTCAAATTTTTCTTTACCATTTTTTTGATGGCCAAAGCGACCAACATTACCAACCGAAGTAACATAAGAAAGTGCACCAATTGCATTTAATTGTGCAGGATTAGTTATCTGAACGGTTGCAGTGTTCAACCAGCGACTAGTATTTAATATGATAGCTCCTGTGCCAGCCACTCCGTTAAGGTAACTCGGATTAACAGGGAAGTCACTCTGATCAATTACGATTCCTTGTTTCGTTCTTCTATCTATTGCACGTTGCGAAAGAAACTGCTGCGGATTATTGATAGAGTAAGGAGAGTTGTTTTTATCAGTAAAATGAACAACGTATCGGTCTTGCGCAAATAAGCTATTAATAGCAAAGAGCAAACAAATACTTAAAATCAATTTTGATTTCATGGGTTTAGTGTATAGGATATTATTTTTTCTGTGTAATCGTAACCACCTCTAATGATGATGCCTTGTGAAGTGGGGATAGTAGCGATGTTTTTCTCACGACGATAAACCATTCCGATGCGTGCTGCATATTTTTCGATACCGTAAAATTGTCGTGTTGCATCAATATAGTCGTCTTGTAATACGGTGCAAACAGAGTCGAAAGCAATTGAATTTATGTTTTCTGGTTGATGTATTTCTGTGAGTTGATAAAATTGAGCATCTAAGGTATTTAACGCATTACCATTCCATTTATCAGTTAAATCAAATGGGAATTTCAATTTGATAAAGCGGATATTGTCAATGTATCGCTCTGCATTAAATTTACTTCGTTTATCGCTTAGTACTTTCCAGATGATCCAGTTTCCATTAGCATCTTTTTTATAACGTTCGATGCGCTGACAAATTTCATTTAGGTTGTCGTAGAAAATTCCAGCATTCACTTCCTTGATTTCATAACTTAAAGTATCTAATGCTGCTTGGTTGTTGGCATCCCAAAAAATAGAATCAACCTGGTAATAACGAACAATACCCGAATCGGTAGGGTAGTACTCATAGCAATAATTAGAGGGGAAAATAAGACTATTATTTTCCTTCGTGCAAGATGAAAGAATGGCGAATGAAATCAGTAATAGAAGATATTTTTTCATCGATATCAAATTTAAGTATCTTCTTTAAATAAACTAATTTAATTATTGATTTATAATAGGTTTGTTAATGAAGCCTCCACCAATTACGTCATCACCTTCATAGAATACTGCACTTTGTCCAGGAGCAATTCCTGTTACTGGTTGATGAAATAATACCGACATCTCATCTCCGATTTGTGTGATGGTACTCATAGTCCCAGGATCTTTATATCGGATTTTTGTTAAGGCTTCCATCGGCGCCAACAACGAATTATATTTAATAAAATTGATGTTGCGAACGGTCATCTCTTGCTTTTTTAATTCTTCGATACTTCCTAAAACAACTGAATTGGAATCTGGTTTTATTTCGGTTACATACATGGGTTCACCAAATGCTACTTCCAATCCTTTACGCTGACCAATGGTATAAAACGGATAACCTTTATGCTGACCTAAAATTTTTCCATCTTTATCGATGAAGTTTCCACCAACAAGTTTCTTGTCTAATTCTGGAACTCTGTTTTTTAGAAAGGAGCGATAATCATTATCCGGAATAAAACAGATTTCATAGCTCTCACTTTTATTTGCGAGCTCATGTAAATCCATATCGCGCGCCATCTGTTTGATTACTGATTTTTCAAATCCACCAACAGGAAACATTGTTCGCGTTAAACATTCTTGTGTTACTCCCCACAATACATAACTCTGATCTTTGCTCAAATCGTGACCTCTCGAAATTACTGCACGATTATTTTCCATTCTGATTTTTGCATAATGACCAGTTGCAATAAATTCACAGTTCAACATATCGGCACGTTTTAATAATGCTTCCCATTTGATATGTGTATTGCACATCACACAAGGGTTGGGTGTTCTGCCTGCAAGATATTCATCCACGAAATTATCAATCACATGCTCACCAAATTCACCACGTATATCCAGAATGTAATGAGGGAATCCGTAGCGAACTGCAATGCTTCTTGCATCATTGATGGAATCAAGACTACAACAACCAGTTTCTTTTTTTGAAGAATTGCTTGTTGCGTAATCCCATGTTTTCATTGTTATACCTACAACTTCATAACCTTGCTCATGAAGCATAATGGCAGCAACCGAACTATCGATTCCGCCACTCATAGCAACCAGGACTCTTCCGTTTTTACTCATAGGGCAAAGATAGCAAAGAGATAAGTGATTTAATAGAATGTGTAGGCTTTAATATGATGAAAATGTCATTTTGTGAATACAATGAAAAATGAGAATAACCAATTATGGTTTGTTTGAATAACGAATAGATATTAGCTGACCACCAGAATAAACATTAAGGTAATTAAATAGAAGCAATGAGTAATTTTTACTTAGTTAAAAATACGGTATAGGTATAAAACAAAACAACCCGCAATTTACATCGCGGGTTGTTTTGTATCTAAGAAAAAAATTACTTTTTCTTAGCAGCTTTCTTAGGAGCAGCTTTCTTAGTTGCTTTCTTAGCAGCTTTCTTAGGAGCAGCTTTTTTAGCAGCTTTCTTAGGAGCAGCTTTTTTAGCAGCTTTCTTAGGAGCAGCTTTCTTAGCAGCAGCTTTCTTAGCAGCTTTTTTAGGAGCAGCTTTCTTAGCAGCTTTCTTTGGTGCTGCTTTTTTTGTAGCCTTCTTAGCGGCTTTCTTTGCAGCTTTCTTAGGTGCTGCTTTCTTTGTTGTTGCCATTTTAAAATTATTAAATTGGTTGAGTTGTAAACTTACTATAGCCTTCCATAAATATCAAACATGCACATACAAAGTTATTAACAACGAAAATGTATCAAATTGTTAATATTTGAAAATGTATTTTTCTAAAAAATTATGCTTGCATGAAAATCAAAAACAAAAAAAATATTTTTCAAATGGTTCATTACATTTTTATTTATCAAAGATGAAATGTAAAATATTTATTTGAATAAATAATCAATTTTCAGAGGTAAAAATGAG
>CAMBYJ010000090.1 GCA_945872015.1 Chitinophaga pinensis
TTTCCGTTTCCATTTTGACTTCCATTGCTCCAGTTACCCAAATAAATATCGCCATTAGGATATTTGATTGTTACATACCCAGAAAGGGTGTCATTTTTAAAAATTCCCTCTTGTGAAGTGCCATCAGAAAATTTAAAAATCCCTTTGCCATTCCTTTTACCTTTAAGCATTTCACCAGCATATGAGTCTCCATCAGAAAAAAATATTGAGCATTTTCCGTAGAGTTCGTAATTTTTCCATTGACCTTCAATTCTTGTTTTGTCTTTTTGAATATAAACTCCTTTGCCATTCTCACAATCACCACTTATACATTGCGAAAATGAAAGAAATGGTGAAATAATTAATAATAACATTAATTTAAGTTTCATCTTTAAAATTGGTTTTTTTAGTTAAACAATTGTCTTTTTTGCAATAATACAATTTAAACAGCAGGCTTCAAAGGGTTAGCTGTATAGTATTTTGTTATAATAAATCTCCAATATGTTTTACAACGCTATTTAAAAAGCAATTAATAATCTTATACCAACCACCTTTCCTTCCTATGCCAAATCAGATTTTCAACTAAAGGATAATACTTATTATTCTCAGGAAGATTAATTGTTTTGCCTTCTAATTTTTTCAATGAGTATGGATTATCATCTTCTTTTATTGTTGGAGAAACCCTAACAACATAATTTTCATTTATTGTGATTAATCCACGATCAAATGCTCTATGCATTGTTGGGCTTAATGATATTCCATTTCCTATTGTATCATCTTTTGAGATTGAAAATGGCACTATATGACATGCATCTACCATCTGTGCATTTGAATTGGAAACAACTTGCATACCCGTAATTGCACAGGTATAATTATAAATTTTAGGCACCTCTCTTTTAAAGAGGCCACCACGAACAAAAAATTCTTCTTCAACTTCTTCTTTCGTTAAAGTTTGTTCTAGTTGCTTAATTCGAAGAGCATATTCACCCTGCTCTTCATTTAAAATTTCCGATTCGATATTTTTAAATAAAGAGTAATCAACTTTTAAATTATCTTGTTTTGAAAAATATTCTTTTAACAAGGTAAGATTTAAAACTCCATTGGTAACCGGATCAGCCATTAATAAAAACAACTTTAAATCTATTTCTGCATATGCCAAAGCTTCATTTAAAGTCTTAAAACTTTTAATACTATTAGAAGAGGTAAGAGCAATTTCCATATTGGGTTTACAAACAAGTTTCCAAAATGGTTCTGTTCGCATATGAAAAAAAGGTAAAGCAAAATTAAGATTGTGTTGCGTCAATACAAGCTTTGACCATATTTCCCTGAAACATAAAATTAATTCTGGCGTAATGTAAATTCGATTTGATGTAATTTCTCCTCTTCTAACACCTTCTAAAATTGCCAATAACAAAATTGGTTTGTGTGGTGCACCTCCATTGCTCGAGGCACGTTTCAGTTTCTTAAATAATCTACAATATTTCTCTAATTCCTGCTCCATCCTAAATCTGTTTCTTCAACCATTCCCTGGTCTCTGCATCAGTACTAAAAACAATACAGCCCTTCATACCGCGAGTCATAAGTGTTCGATAGGTGTTTTTAATTATGAGTTCAGCCATGGCCTTACCTTTTGCTGCATCATTTTTAAGGAGCTGCTTAATTCCGTGAATACTTTTATCCGAACCAGCTCTTTTCTCAGGCTGGCAAACCCACTTACCATTTCGTATAACTAAATCATTACCCATAATAACTCCCACATAATCTACTTCTAATCCCTGGCAGGTATGAATACATCCAATTTGATTTACCGATTCCGGACGGATAATCCATAATGAACCATCTTCAGTTAAGTTCCATTGCATTCCAAAATTATATTGAGGCATTACAATGTCCATTGCCTTTTTATCTTTCTTAGAATTCCAAGGCCAACAATATCCTGCAACTATTCGAGCACGATTTCGGATTTTATTGTACTCTTCAATTTTACTTCGAAGAATATTAGGATCATCCACTAATTCAAAATGATAATTCAAATCATTCGCATCAACATTAGCAGTAGCTCGTATTTCTAATAAATTATCTAACCACGCGAGGTATCCATCGCTACCATTACATCTAAACTGACTTTCGAGCTCCATATAATGAACTTCTGCATTCGCTTTTCTTGCCCACATTTCAATTTCTCCTCGGGTGCCAATATCTTTCATGGTTACGCGCTGGTCTTCATCAATAAAAAACACACTGCATTTTGCAGCATTGATAATTTCCATAACCTGGTTCATACCGAGATTAGCATACATTCCACTTTTTTCATTTAAGCGATGTGCTTCGTCTACAATTAATGCATCAAATTCTCCATTAGCAGCATTTATATAAGTACCTGAACCTTTGAATAAATTATCTACCCACGATTTACTGCGATAGCCTTTTAACTTACTTGCATACACCGAACGAGGTGCGCTATTCTTACTTACATATTGTACGAGTTTTCTTTCTGCGGTTAGCCTTGCCGTTAGTTGTATAGCAACCACCGATTTTCCTGTACCTGGTCCACCACGGACAATCACTACTTTTTTATTTGATTTACTTGATTGTGTTATTAGCTGCTTCGCTTTTTCAAATACAATTTTCTGATCATCCACCATCACAAACTCTTCGTGACCATCAATCATTTTTGCTATGCTATCTGCAATCGTTTTAGAAGGACGAATTTGTCCGTTTTCGATACGATACATGATGTTTGTTGGATCACCATATTTTACAAATCGCTTTATAAACTCTGATAGACGCACTACATCCTGCTTAATAAACAAAGGTGCTTTGTCGGTGTATTCTTTATAAAATGGAGAAGCTAAATCGCCAACGGTTTCGCAATTGTGTAAGAAGGCACAAGGTTGTAGAATGATTTCTTTTTGATAAACTTCCTCGTTAAAACCTTCTAACAAAGAAGCGTAACTCCAGGCCTGATAACTAGGGTGACTTACTTCACGAACAGCGCCGCCAACAAATGCTTTCACAACACCATCAAGTCCTGTAGCCGTAGCCGATTCCCATTGCTTTAATTCAATAATTACTGCGCAATCTTGTTTATTATCATTTTGTCCGGTGATTATAAAATCGATTCGTTTACTCGTATTTGGCACCTGACACTCGATACTTATTTGTGCATTAGATGGTATAGCAGTATCATCTAAAACATTGCGCATATATTGCAAAGAGTTGCGCCATGAAGCAACTTCTCGTTCACTCGTTTTATGTT
Source organism: Chitinophaga pinensis (assembly GCA_945872015.1). Taxonomy (GTDB): domain Bacteria; phylum Bacteroidota; class Bacteroidia; order AKYH767-A; family OLB10; genus CAINEC01. The sequence continues at coordinate 3,239 of CAMBYJ010000090.1, forward strand.
TAAATTGCTGCTGAAAATTTTGATGTATGATGTAATCGATTCTACTTTCACGCACATGCGCCATAAAAGTCTCTTTCGTTTCCTGATAGACAATCATAACTCATTATACTTTGTAGCCGTACCTTTTGATTTTTCTATGGGATATTTTTCGGCATTTTTCACTACTTTATCTTTTATAATTTGTGCTACATCTAAATTGTAATGATGCGCTATCAAAAGTGAGTAGGCTAATACATCTGCCAATTCTTCTTTTACTTTCTCCACATTGGCATCCTCTGCTTTTTTCCAAAGAAAAGTTTCTAAAAGCTCATTGGCTTCAATAGATAAAGCCACTGCTAAATCTTTCGGATTATGAAATTGCTCCCAATCGCGCTCATCACGAAACTGTACTAATAAATCTTCCAGTTTTTTAAGTTCCGACATTGTATCCCTTTAAAATTATTTAAGAGATGTAAAATAAGTAAAAAATAGGATAAGTTGTTGAGATATGTATACATTTTTTAGACAGCTGAATTCAACCAAGTTAAATCTGTAAAGAATAAACACAAAATCAGTTAAACAATTTTATTTTTGTTACTAAAAATAAAATTATATTTAGCAAAAATAAAATATACTATGTTTACTAGCGCATACCGATTAAGTGATAATGAAATTTACCTTATGAAAAAACTTGAAAAAGTTTATAATTCACAAGGCTGTAAAATAAATCGTTGGCCTGAAATATATTATGCAAATCATGATGAATTCGACAATCGACACCCTTTTGAATTGGAAGTTCGAAATGGATATTTTATTGATTGGGAGGCAATATTTATTACTGATTATTTAGGTGTTTATATTTATGAGTATGGTAAAGAAGGTCATATTAGAATTTACAAAGACCGTATTGAAAAATGTGCAAAAAGAATTTCGCATGCATTACAAATAGATTTTAATGAAGCAATTGAGCTCTTAAGAATTAAAGTTTTATTACACGAATTAGGACACTGGTTCTCATTATGGTTATTCAAAGAACAAAACGATGGTATTGCTCAAGATAGAACATATTCTTTATCGAAAAATGTAGTTGAATCGCTTGCTCAACTATCTATTCCATGGTCAATTCAAGGGTTGAATAACAAGAATGTAAAAGGAATAAAGCAACTATTTGATTGGATAGTACCTAAGCAACCTTATGAATATCGCAAATTTCGGGATATAAATGTCAAAACAAGTCATAAGGCTACAATACTTAAAAGATATAAGGCTATTCTCAATGATCCTAATAAAGATATCGATTATTTATTAAATGGAAAATAATGGAAGCATTATGACATGTTATTAAACAATCTTGAAATTTTTAGAAAATTAATGAAATAATTTTATGCAACTGCAACTACCACTAACCAACTCCACTTATCGCTTCTCTTATTATAACAATCTTTATAGTGTTGAGAGTCCTGATGGAGAAATGGACATCAATGATATTATTGAAATTGTTAAGTATGGTTATTTGAAAGACGAGATAGAACAATTACGAAAATTAGATGGAGTAAAATATGATAGTGAAAAGAAAAAACTTCCTGCTATAACTTTGTCGGGGATATTTTCAAAAAGAAAAGCTGAAAACATTGTTGCTCACAGCGGATTGATACAAGTAGATATTGATAACATAGAACATTATTTGGAAGCATTCATCGATATCTGCAATGATAAATATACTTACGTTTGTTTTAAAAGTCCTGGAGGAAAAGGAATTAAAGTAATCGTTAAAATAATACCAGCCGTTGATTCGCATGAGGCGCAGTTTAATGCCTTAGAACGTTATTATAAAAACGAATTTAATATTTCGATAGATAAAAATTGTAGTAATCTATCCCGCTGCTTGTTACTTTCACATGATCCTAATTTATACTGCAATCCATTTGCTTCACAATTTGAAGATAAATACACACCGCCAAAAGTTCATCATTCATTAGCTGAAGAAGGCAAAGTAACTTATCAAATAAATATTACAAAACAACATCAAACTATTAAAGAATTACTTGATGTAATTGAAAAAAATAATTTTGATATAACTCAAACATATAGCGATTGGGTTAAAATAGGATTTGCTTTGTGCACCACATTTGGTGAAGAAGGAAGAGCTTATTTTCATAGAATATCGAAGTACTATTCAAAATACACAGCTGAAGAAACAGAGAAAACGTACACCAGTTTACTGAAACGAAATAATGGCTCTACTAAATTTGGCACCTTGGTTTATATTGCCAAATCGTATGGAGTAGTTAAAAAATAATATTTTACACCCCTACCTTACTCTTCTCCATCATCCCTCTTACCGTTTGCTTGATGGCGTTGGTGTCGAAGTGACATTCGTCGTAGAGTTCTTTTTGTTCTCCGTGCTCTATAAAGCGATCTGGGATGCCTAAACGCACTAACTGCGATGTATAGCCGTGGTCGAGCATAAACTCCGCTACCGCGCTTCCAAAGCCTCCTTGTAAGCAACCGTCTTCTACAGTAATTACTTTCTTGTATTCGTTAAAGACTTCGTGCAACAATGCTTCATCTAACGGCTTCACAAAACGTAAATCGTAATGCGCAGGATATAATCCCTCTTGCGCTAATTGATCGCAAGCTTCTACTGCAAAATTTCCTGGATGTCCAATAGTTAATATCGCAACGCCTTCTCCCCCTCTTAACTTACGGCCCTTTCCAACAGGAATGGCTTCAAAAGGCTTGCGCCAATCAACCATAACACCGTTACCTCTCGGGTAACGTATGCTAAACGGACCCATGTTCGGATGCTGAGCTGTGTACATCAAGTTACGTAACTCCTGCTCGTTCATAGGAGCCGATACAATCATATTTGGTATGCAACGGAAAAATGCATAATCGAAATTTCCATGGTGAGTAGGTCCATCAGCACCTGCTAATCCTCCACGATCTAAACAGAAAACAACGTTTAGTTTTTGTAAAGCTACATCGTGCACCACCTGATCGTAAGCACGCTGCATAAACGATGAATAGATATTGCAATACGGAATCATGCCTTGCGTAGCCATACCCGCAGAGAATGTAACTGCATGCTGCTCTGCAATACCCACATCAAATGCACGATCTGGAATCGCTTTCATCATGATGTTTAACGAACATCCCGAAGGCATTGCCGGTGTAACACCAACAATTTTATTATTCATCTCGGCTAACTCCACAATGGTATGTCCGAATACATCTTGGTATCGTGGTGGCTTCGGACCATTATCTGCCGGTTTAAAAATCTCTCCTGTAATTTTATCGAACAACCCTGGTGCATGCCATTTGGTCTGATCTTTCTCTGCTAATTCATAGCCCTTACCCTTCACCGTTACACAGTGTAAAATTTTCGGACCAGGAATTTTCTTTAAATCGTTTAACACTTTTGCAAGGTGGTCCACATCATGTCCGTCAATAGGACCAAAATAACGGAACTTCAACGATTCAAAAAGATTACTCTGCTTTAACAAAGCGCTCTTCATCGCATTCTCTACCTTTTGCGCTACTGCCTGAGCGTTAGGACCAAATTTACTGATGGCGCCTAACATCTTCCATACTTCGTCTTTTACTTTGTTGTAAGTTTCAGACGTAGTGATGTCGGTTAAATATTCTTTTAAAGCACCTACGTTAGGGTCGATGCTCATGCAATTATCATTCAGTACTACCAACACATTCGAATCTTCGATACCTGCATGGTTCAATGCTTCGAAAGCCATCCCTGCTGTCATTGCTCCATCACCTATAACGGCTACGTGTTGACGTTTTTTGTCGCCTTTCAATCGCGAAGCCACCGACATACCT
>CAMBYJ010000091.1 GCA_945872015.1 Chitinophaga pinensis
CATGTGATACCACCATCAGATGTTCTAAAGAATGAACTAACACCTGCAGTAGTAGCTTTTGTACAAACACCATTTAATGTATCTCTGAATGCAATTGCACCTACAGTATTTATATTGGAAACAATAGATTTCGCTGTCCAATTAATTCCGCCATCATAAGAAATATAAACACGTCCTTTATTCGTACCGAACCAGATTTTATTTCCAACTACTGTAAAGTTGTTTACAAGGCCATATTCTCCTGCAATAGGCGCAGTGATATTTGCTTGTGGTACACGTGTCCATGTAGCACCGCCATCTGTTGTTGAGTAAATTTCAAAATATCCGCCTACAGGATCACCCATTGTCCATCCATTTAATGAATCAGTGAAGTAAACGACATTAGGGAAAGAAGCTGCATTTGTATAAATACTTCCAACAGCTAATTGTGTCCATGAAGCACCCATATCTGTAGTTTTGAAAATGCCACCGCCACCTAATGTATTGTTATACATTGCAGCATAGCACATGTTTTCAGTTACTGCTGAAATGTTTGAGAAACGGAAGTTTGTATCTGCTGTTACTAAGCCTGCCATCCAACTATTTCCGCCATCCATTGTCATGGAGAATTCTTGAGAGCTGATACCAGATCCATCACCAACACCAGCGCAATTCCAAACGATATTAGAATCTACTGCATCAATGTCAAATGGATAAGAAGAATTGTAGTTATATCCAACATTTTGCATTAACCAGGGGCTTTGAGCAAACATGGATAGTGAAGTTGCTAGAATCGCAACTAAAGTCATGTAAATTTTTTTCATAAACAGTGGGTTTTTAAAATTGAAGTTCGAAAATAATAAAAATGCCTGAAATCACATATTTATAAGGCAAAATTTACAATTCGCATATAAATCGATTGATAATTAGGTAGTAAAAGCAACTGACGATTGTAAACTGATTGTTCGAACTAGTCGATACTCGCAATTATTTTTTCGATTTTCGATTTGTCTAATGGCTTCGAAATGAAATCAGTTACGGTTTCAAAGCTCTTCGATTTTTCAATATCGTGAGGATCTAACGAGGAACTAAGCATGAAAATCCTGGATTTTGAAAATCGAATATTTTCTGAATCCATCATCTCGAGCAATTCAAAACCAGACATTTCTGGCATGTTAATATCTAAAAAGATAACATCTGGACAATTTTCATGATTGGTTGAGGAGCAGGCTTTTAAAAAATCAAACGCTTCTTCTGGATTTATAAATTCTGAAACTACACATTCATTTCCACAATGTTTTTCAATAACGCTTCTGTTTAAGAAGTTATTTATTTTGTCATCGTCAATTAATAGTATTTTCAACATTTCCTGATTCGTTTAATTCTACCTTAAAGGTAGTTCCTTTACCTAGCTCGCTTTTAATCGTAATATTTCCACCTAAGGTTTCAATTTGCTCTTTTATTAGATGAAGTCCAATACCTGTTCCCTCAGCAACCTCTTTATGAAATCGCTTGTACAAACCAAAAATCTTGTCTTTGTGCTTCGCAAGGTCAATACCAATACCATTATCAACAAATGTAAGCGTAACTTGTTTATCATCAAAATTCGCATTTACTGAAATTGTGCAATCACGATTTCTATCACGATATTTTAAAGCATTCGAAATTAAGTTGTAAAAAACACTATGCATGAACGAGTTTATTGAATAAATAAAACAGTTTTCACTAATGTTTGTACTTATCAATGCGTTGGCCTCTTTAATTTCCTGTTTTAAATCGGATGTAACTTCGTTTAATACTTTAAACAATGAAATCTTTTCCATTGAGTGATTAATTTCTTCTCTAACGGACAAAATCGAATTCAAGTCCTTCAGTATTGTATCAATTCGTTCGGACGATTCTTTAATATGACTAATGATGGTATTGTTTTTCTCGTTTTCGGAAGGGCTAAAGAAATTTGATAGTCCAACTAGATTTGCAATTGGTGCCCTTAAGTTATGCGAAACAACATAGGAGTATTGCATAAGTTGTGCGTAGTTCTTCTGTAGTTTAGTGTTAGCCAAACGCAATTGCTCTTCACTTCGTTTAGCGGCTAACTCCGATTCTTTAATTGATGTGATATCGAGTCCATATCCCAACATCATTTCTAATTCTTTGTTCTCGTTATAAACGGGATAGTATTTTCTCAGAATAAAAACATGTTTGCCATCTTTTTGAATATGTAAATCTTCAAACGATTTTGCGATTCCTGTTTTTGTAACATCGGTAAATACATTCTTTCTTCTATCGGCAAATTCAGTACTTATATTCCTCATTGAGGCATATTCATAATCATCTTTTCCAATTAGCCATGTTCTGACTTCAGGATTTGCAATTGCTTGTGGATTTATGAATAGATACTTATAATTTTTGTCTAATACGGCAATATCTGTTGGAAGATTATTTAATATTTTTTGATAGAAGTTTTTTAATTCTACAATCTCTTCTTTTGCTTTAGCAGCATCTGTAATCTCTTTAAGCTGTATACAAACACCTATTGATTTTTCGTTAGGCTTGTCAATAGCAGGATAGAAGGTTGCGCTGAAAAATCGAGTTGTTTTATTAATGTCTTTCTTATTAAACTCAATACGGATAATTCTATTTTCTTTAAGAGCCAAATCGACATTCTTGCTTAATAATCCTCCAATTTCATCGGGCATAGCTTGAAAAATGTTTTGCCAAACTTCCACCTTTTTTATTCCAAAGCTGCTCAGAATTTTGGTAGACTGATTATTAAAATAAACGAGTTCGTTATTTTTATTTACTAGTAAAACAACATCATCAGAACTATTCAATATTGCATTTAAATCAGTTGTTTTTTGTTGTAGTTTCTCCGAAACACGTTCTTGCTGCGTAATATTTGTTCCGTAGATATTCACATAATTTTTGTCGCGGTTAGGAGAAAAATTAAGGAAGTAATACTGCTTGTTGACTTTCAATTTTAAATCTCTTGCAAAATTATCAAATAAACATGCTTTGATAATAGCCCTCACATCTTTATTCGAAATGATGTTACTTTTTACACCAATTTTTTGACTGAAGTCGGAGCCGGATTTATTAGTAAAAATTACTTTTCCAATCGCATTTGCTCTTATAACTGGATTAGGATTTTCAATTGGGAATCGTGCGAATGCTTCTTTTTCTTCAATTGCCTTAATGCGTTCCGTCTTATCTACAATATAAACAACAACACAATTATTTTCTTTGTAGCTTAATCGGCAATCAATAAATAAGTCCCATTTTCTTGTTCTGAAACGGTGTGAAATAAAAATTTCATTTTGTGTTTCTATTACTTCATCTAATTTAGATTTAAACTTCTTTGAAAGATTAAAATCTAATAAGTCAAGTATGGTTAGTCCTGTTGAGATACCAAATTTTTGTAAAATTCCATCTTCACCATCCGATAGAACTTTTGTTATTTTGGAAGTATTGTCAATCTCAAAAAGACTTCCGCTAAGATATTTTAAATAAAGATTGAAGCACTTTTGATTTGCAGCAAAGCTCGCATCAATTTCAGAGACAAATTTTTCAATTCTGCAAATAAACAACTGCTGCTGAGAATAACTTAAAGGTTGAATGCTTAAACTATAAAAATGCTGTCCGGGATTAGTTGCAAAAGGACCAAAGTCTTTTTTCAAAACAAGATTTTTATAAGTTTTATAATCACGCGGATTTGAAAGTGGAAATATTTCTGGCATACCAGATAGAATACTCTGAATCTTAAAATTGCTATTCCCGTTTTTTAAATCTTCTGGAAGCAATTCTAAAATATTTTCTTTTAAATCAACAATTTTTCCGTCAGCGTCTATTATAAAGTTCACAAGTTTTCTATTTCGAGCCTTAAAAATAATCTTTATTGTTAACGAAACACAAGTTTTAAAATAAAAAAAACACAAACCAATCTTATTGTTCTCGAAATGTTAATTGCATGTCGACTAATTTACATTTCAGAACTTATTTTTTCGCGGTCAGCATGTTTTACTAAATCATTAAAAAAACATTAATAAAAATCATTAATTTTAAACCCCTTAACAATGCCTTATCAAATGAAAAAATTCTTAAGATTATCCTTGCTAATAGTTATGGCTTTCGTGCTAAATAATGCTGTTAATGCACAGCAATGGGGCGACTATACGCTCTATGCTTTGAAAGACCAGTATTCTGCTAACTTGCTCGATACCAATGGTAATATTGTTAAAACTTGGACATTTGCCTCTAATGCTAAAACAGGTTATTCAACATACATGTTGCCTGGAGGGACTTTGTTAAGATCTGTTGCTCGGACTGGTAATTCATTTCAAGGAGGACCTATCTGTGGTGAAGTTCAAAAAGTAGATTGGAATGGGAATGTTGTTTGGGATTATGTTTACTCAACAGCCAATTATTGCAGTCATCACGATGTATGTGCAATGCCAAATGGTAATGTGCTCCTCATTGCCTACGAACGCAAAACAGCTGCAGAGGCCTCAGCGGCTGGTTGTACTCAAAGTATCGAAATTTGGCCAGACAAAATTGTTGAGATTCAACCAACAGGGGCTACAACAGGAACAGTTGTTTGGGAGTGGCGCGCTTGGGATCATTTGGTACAAAATGTTGCCCCTACTAAACTTAATTATTATCCTTCCATTGTCGATCATCCAGAGTTATTAAACATTAATTATAATACGCAAAAAGATTGGATGCATATGAATGGAATAGATTATAATCCTATTCTGGATCAGATTTCATTTTCATCTCGTGGTTTGAGTGAGTGGTTTGTTATTGATCATAGTACTACCACTGCTGAAGCTGCATCTCATAGCGGTGGGAATTCAGGGAAGGGAGGGGACTTTCTTTTTCGTTGGGGACATCCAGTAAATTATAATGCAACAGGTGCATCTATCTTGAATATAACACATGATGCTCATTGGATTCCTGAGGGTGTCCCAAATGCTGGTCGATTGGTTGGATTTAATAATCGAGGTGTATCAAATAATCAAAGTTCAATTGATCAGATCGATGTTCCTCGACTTGGTTATAATTATTCTCATACTCCGGGTTCAGCCTATTTGCCTGCAACTTATACAAGTCGGTTAGCTTGTAATGGTTACAGCTCAAATATGGGTAATTCATATCAATTGCCAAATGGAAATCAGTTGGTATGTATAGCAACTTCAGGTCTTATTTATGAAGTTGATCCTGCTGGTACAACAATATGGTCAAAGCAATTAACAGGTCAATGCGCCCAATCGTTCAGGTACGATACCTGTTATGCGAATAATCCTGCACCATCAATTCCTATTATTTCATCGGTCGGAGCGAATGTTCTTACTGCTCCTGCAGCAGATAGTTATCAATGGTACTTGAATGGAGATATGCTTACAGGAGAGACCAATCAAACAATTAGCTGTAATCAAAGTGGTATCTACCTCGTTCGAATAACGCAAGCGCCTAGCTGTTCTTTTAGTTATTCTACAGGTTTTAATTTCACGCTTACAGGAATTAGTTCAAATGATAATTTAATCAAGGGTGTATCCTTCTTTCCTAATCCGGCAACATATGTAATTAAAGTTGGTGGACTTGAAAAAGTAAATGATAATTACACGGTAAATTTGTTTAATCTCGAAGGTAGATTACTATTCAGTGCTGTCAATATTCAGGAAATTCCCACCATTAATTTATCTAATGGTTGCTATTTAATTTCTTTAATTACGGATGCTGGTCAAGCAGTTAATCAACGAATCATTATTGCAAATTAATTTAGCCATGAAAAAAATAATTATACCAATACTCATTCTTATATCTTCAATTGCAAATGCAAAGGTGGTTCGATTTGTTGTCGATATGTCGCAGCAGGTGGTAAATGTTACTGGAGTACACATCGTAGGTGATTTTCAAACTTTAGCAGGATTTAGTGGTGGCGACTGGAATTCAGGAACGACCATCATGACTCAAATGACTTCAGACACGAATATGTATGAGGTGTATGTAGATATCCCTGCGTTTGCAAAGTACGAATACAAATTTGTAAATGGAGATCAGTTTTATGAAGCAGAATTTGTTCCGGTTGAATCGCGCGTAGGTTATAACTTTAATGATAACCGTTGGATTTATGTTGACTCAATTGCTAATGATACATCTTATGTTGGAGCAATTTTGTTTTCTGGTAATGCGCCCGCAAATAAATTCCTAATAAGATATTTAGTTGATCTTTCATTGGAGCCGATTGTTAATACGACAGGTGTACATTTGATTGCCGATTATCAGTCTTTTAATCCGACATCAAATATTCTCTACAGTTTTGGAGCAAATGTATATGAAGTGATTAATTATGTGGATGGTGGATTCTATCAATACAAGTATGTTAATGGCAACACAATTTCCGATGCTGAGTCGGTGCCATCTACCTGTTCTAGTCAGTTAGGGAATAGAGGTGTTTCTACAACAACCGATATTGTATTACCTATAGATTGCTTCGGTGGTTGCGCTGCTTGTAGTGTTTCAGGACTAACAGAAAATTCACATGCGTCATTTAATTTATTTCCTAATCCTGCATACGATTTTTTAGCAGTAAGATTTGAAAATGAAAAGGAAAGGCAGATTCAAATTTATGATACGAATGGGAAATTAGTTTGTGATTTTGTATCAACAAATAATTTAGAAAGAGTTGCTTTATCAGCGTTTGACGCAGGTGCGTATATCATTAAAACGATCGATCGTTCAAATTACAAAGAAGAGTCAAGTTCATTTATCAAAATAAAATAACAATAATGGTCAATTACAATAAAGTGTTTTCTGGAGTATTATTTTCACTTCTGCTATCGTTAAATAGTTTTTCGCAAACTTATTTGTATGATATTGGCCAAATACAACAAATAGAAATCTCCTTTACTCAAGCAAATTGGGATTTTCAACTAGATACAGCAAAGGCTGGTTCTGATGGTTATATTATGGCATCGCAAGTAAAGGTGAATGGAGTCGTTTTCGATAGCGTTGGGGTAAAGTA
>CAMBYJ010000092.1 GCA_945872015.1 Chitinophaga pinensis
CTTGAATAAGGAATTTAGCAACATGAATTAGATGGGAAATTACTTTAACTTTTTTCTGTTTACCATCAATCCAAAATGAATCTTGAAAAAAGTTTTTACTGCTGATGTTGCTGTATTAATCATTATCAAAAATAAAATTAATAGTCGGAATAAAAAAATAAGGGTCAATTTGAAAATTTGATCCCGATAGCTATCGGGAGTGCTAATTTGAAAATGAAGGCGCGGTGGTTGAGGCTCTCGAAACCAACTGCCCTTCGGGAATAGAAACTGTACATGAAGCTTCGCCCTTCGAGAACCTCAGGGACCGAAGCCATTAACAATAACATCAGGTTTAAACCCGTGGCTATGTTAATGGAATTGTTTTTTCAGAAACATTTGACCAATCTACCTGCACAGATGTGGGTTTAAACCCACATCTGTAGAGATATGATTTTTAATTTGATTTTGGGTGAATAAACCTAAAACAATAGCCACGGGTTTAAACCCGTGGCTATAATGAATGAATTATAATTCCGTTGATAATATAAATCAAAACCCACCCTACGGTGAATTAATTTTTTTCTGAAATAAATGGAGAAACAAACGTAAAACTACGCCTTGTATTTTTTGATGATGATAGAAGCATTATGTCCACCGAAACCGAAGGTGTTACATAATGCGGCGCGAACTGTACGATGTTGAACTTTATTAAAAGTGAAATTCAACTTCGGATCAAAAGCAGGATCGTCGGTAAAGTGATTAATTGTTGGAGGAATAACATCATTCACAACAGAAAGAACTGTTGCAACTGATTCGATAGCACCAGCAGCACCCAACAAGTGGCCAGTCATCGATTTAGTAGAGCTGATATTTAAATCATATGCACTGTCGCCAAACAATTTTAAAATTGCTTTTGCTTCACTCGGATCTCCAACTGGTGTCGACGTTCCATGCACATTGATATAATCAATATCCGAAGGCTGCATATGAGCATCTTTAAGCGCGTTACGCATTACATTAAATGCACCCAATCCTTCAGGATGAGTAGCAGTTAAATGGTAAGCATCTGCACTTAATCCGCCGCCAGCAACTTCCGCATAAATTTTAGCTCCACGCTTAATAGCATGTTCATACTCTTCAAGAATCAAACATGCTGAACCTTCTCCTAAAACGAATCCATCACGATCTACATCGAACGGACGAGAAGCAGTTTCAGGCGAGTCATTTCTTTCTGATAAAGCGTGCATCGCATTGAAACCACCGATACCGGCTTCATTCACTGCTGCCTCGCTACCACCTGAAAGGATAACATCCGCTTGACCTAAACGAATTGTATTAAATGCATCAATCAGTGCGTTCGTAGAAGAAGCGCAAGCAGAAACGGTCGTGTAGTTTGGTCCTCTGAATCCATAACGCATCGAGATATGGCCTGAGGCGATATCTGCAATCATTTTCGGAATAAAGAAAGGATTAAAACGTGGAGTACCATCTCCTTTTGCGAAGTTTGAAACTTCATCTAAAAACGTACGCAAGCCGCCAATACCAGAACCCCAAATAACGCCTATGCGATCGGGATCAAGGCCGGCATTTAAAAGCCCGGCATCCTGAACAGCTTCCTCTGAACTAGCAATTGCTAATTGAGAGAAACGATCAAGTTTCCGGGCTTCTTTTCGGTCTAGATATTTACCTGGATCAAAATCTTTGACCTCACAGGCAAACTGCGTCTTGAATTTGGATGCATCAAATAAGGTTATAGGGGCAGCACCACTCTTACCATCAAGTAAACCTTGCCAATAATCAGCAACGTTATTACCTAAAGGTGTAATAGCACCTAATCCTGTTATAACTACTCGTTTAAGCTCCATTGCGCGAACTAAACTGATTAATTACTTTGCGTTAGCTGTAATGTAATCAACCGCCTGACCTACAGTAGCAATTTTCTCTGCTTGGTCGTCTGGGATTGAAATGCTGAATTCTTTTTCGAATTCCATGATTAATTCAACTGTATCCAGTGAATCTGCACCAAGATCGTTAGTAAAACTAGCTTCATTGGTTACTTCGTTTTCGTCAACTCCTAATTTGTCAACGATAATCGCTTTTACGCGTGCTGCAATGTCTGACATTGTAGTGGGTTATTTAGTTAAGATAGGGGGCAAAAGTAAAAAAAAAGGACTTTAAACTTCAAAATATATTGAAGGAATTGCACGAATACCTTCAACAATACCCCATGATTAATAGTCAAACTGCTGAAAACCAAAACATAGCAAACTATTTTTTTTCAAAAAAGTTTATCACAAATCGGCGAATAAACCCCTTAAATCAGCAAAAAGGGCCCTTTTGAGGCCCTTTACATCAATCCAAAAAGAATGGGAATGGATTAGGCCGAAGCCCTGATGATGAATCAAATCTACAATTACTATTTAATTAATGCAATATATTATCCAATAAAAAAGGCCACCTAATGGCGACCTTTTCTTTATTGATATGCTGAAGCTTATTTAACGTGACCCCAGTTTTCACCGCTTTTAATACGGTATAACTGCATTTCACTGATTTCAAAATGCTCCGCGATTTCACGCATTGTTTTCTTACGGTTTTTGTTGTTGATCATTTCTTTGATCTTACGAACAACACCTTCAGTTAACTTATGACCTTTCTTACGGTTGATAGAACGGTAAGCTAATACGGCAGGACTCTTTTGCTGATGTGCTTCCATTTCTTCTTTGGTAGCCCAGCGAAGATTCTTAACTGAATTATCTTCTTTGTTGTAGTTTAAGTGAATAACATAAACCTTTTTGCTGCTTCTATTAGCAATAAAAGCTTCTGCTACTAAGCGATGAAGAAACAACGTAAGGTTTTCACCTGCTGGTTTTAACTTCAATGTTGGATATCCACCCATCAGCGTACCACGCAGAAGATTTCCTTCCATTACATTAGTTTTAAAACTTGCTAAACGACCACGGTCGGAAACAGCATACTTGAAACGGAATTCGCCACTATCTAATTTAACAGCTTTCCATTTTTCATTTTTCAATAACTTAATCATAGGTTTTGTTTTAATGAGAATCTAAAGTATTGAAAAAAACTATATAAGCTCCAAATTTTTTTGATTATTTCGTTATAACGTGCCCTTTCCACTCGTAAATCTTTGCTTTTACCCGATAATCTGAGCGCTTTATCCAAGACTTATAACACGCACAACCCACTTTTGTAAATTGTAGAAACTAACAACAACATTATGTTCAACTCTATATTCTCTTCTCGCAAAAGCGACCGTTACTTCCGCAATTACAAGTTTCAGCAATCGTTGAATTTCATTCGGAGGTTCATCTTTAATATTCCGGCATTAAAGCCGATTCCTGTTAAATCGATTCATTCTAACGGAACGCGTATACGATGAAAAAAAAATTTTTAATTTGAAGATGAAGTGTAATTGGCAATTTGAAGATTGCTGGTGGTGGAGGCGACGTATAAAAAATAACGGTCCCTGAGGTTCTCGAAGGGTCGTTATTACTGATGTTTATTATTCGGCCCATTTGGCTTCGCCCTTCGAGAGCCTCAGGGACCGAAGCCTGGGCGAAGAAACACCCAATTTAAACCCGTGCCTGTTGCAAATGGGATGTTTATAATCCGTAATCAGGTGTAGGATTAAATAATAGTTGCTGGAATGACCTCCCTAAATCCCTCCGAAGGAGGAACTTTAAATTTATTACCCCTCTCCTTTGGAGAGGTTGGGAGAGGTCTATATTTGATTGGGGTTATTCATCAATCAGGTGTAGGATTAATCCTACACCTGAGAAAATAAACCGACAAATAATTTTGCAATCTCTCCACATATCCTTTGCTTTGCAGCATGAAACGAATCGCCATTTTTGCATCAGGGAAAGGAAGCAATGCCGATAGCTTGTGTATGCATTTGGTGAATCATGCTTCAATAAAAGTAGAGCTGATATTAAGCGATCGTAAAGAAGCAGGTGTTTTTGGGGTAGCAGAGAAACATGGTGTGCAAGCGATTTATCTGAATAAAGAATTATTGACTCATCCTGATCAGGTGGTGGCGCTTTTGAAAGAGCATCACATTGATGTGTTGGTGTTAGCAGGATATTTGAAGTTAGTTCCGAAAGAATGGATTGCAGCTTATCCTGGAAAGGTTTTCAATTTACATCCTGCCTTATTGCCGAAGTTTGGAGGAAAAGGAATGTACGGCATGCATGTGCATCGCGCAGTAGCAGCAGCTGGCGAAACAGAAACGGGCATTACCATTCACGAAGTAAACGAACACTACGACGAAGGAAAAATTATTTTTCAGGCACACACTCCCGTTGAGCCTACCGACTCACCCGAACGCATAGCCGAAAAAATTGCAGCGCTAGAAAAAGAGTTTTTTGCGAAAGTGATTGTTGGTGAGGTGGAGCGACTTGCTTTGTAAGTCATAAGCTAAATTGGAGGCAGAGCCATTATAAACTCTACTCAAATACACTCAAATCAAAGTCGATCGTTTGCCGCTCTAACAAATCGGTGTATCTTAATAATTGATAGATCATATTATAGAATTGTCCATCTATTTTATGATTGATACTTGTAGTAAATGATAAAGCATAATAGTCTTCTATCTCTATCACTTTATAGTTTTGTAAGCTTTTTTCGTTAGCAACTGCTCGCATAATTTTTGATGATTGCTTAAATAGATAAGCCGCTATTTCTAATTTGAAGTTGCCTGGCATGTCGTCATTCATCACTTTTATATGAAACGGTCCTCGACGTTCATCATCTTCAATTAATTTCATAACAGCCCGAATAATAAATTCGCCCTCGTCTAATGCAGGAGCGAAATAGTAATCTCCCTTTTCAGTAAGTACTTTTAAAATATTTTTTAATACCCCTAAAATATCATCTTTAGAAATTCCAATGCGTTCATTAATTTTCCGTATTGAACCTTTATCAATAGCGCCTTTAAATTTATCGTGTTCAAATTGTGAAAACAAAGGCTTATCAATTACAGAAGGCATCTCTTCTACTTTTAATGATGCGGCTACTAATCCATCATCCTCAATTGAATCTACAATATCAAATGCTTTTACAAAACTATTTATGTTGGTGAATAATTTATGGACTTGATTTACTTCTAAGGTTTTTTGTACATAAGGATAGAATACATGTATTTGATTATCGAATTCAACCACCTGCTCCTTAATCATACCTCTATGACTTAATGAATTGATTCGATCAATCCTACCTGTTCGCTGCTCCATATCTGTGCAATTCCATGCAATACCATAGTGGTAAATATTATTGCAATAAGTATGTAAATCTTCTCCTTCTCTAAATATATCTGTAGTAATTAGCGTATATGGGAAACCAGGCATTCGAAATTGAGCTGCCCATTTTCCTTTACTTTTATTTGAACCGGTTAATCCTTTAATAGGCGATTGATATAATAACTTGTTTTCAATTTCACTTAACCGATCGCTTTCAGGAAAATTTACTGCTCGTAATAATCGATAATCTCGAACAATCAATTTTAATTCCCTTGTTACTAATTGAAAAACACTTTGTTTATCTGTTAGTATTGTAACAAAATTATTTTCTCTCTCACCTTTTGCATGGTCAGCAATAAAAACTGGCAGAAACCCACTCCCATTACGAAGAATACTTCTAAGTAATGTTGATAATACTCTTAACTCATGAAAAAGTGCTTCGTTACCCTTGGCAGAATACTGCTTAATAAAATCTGCAACTTCATCATGCAAAACATCAGTAAGCAATGTTGTCATCAGTGTATTTTTAAACAACATACCTGGATAGTCGTCTTTATTTAAATTATGTGCAACATAATCAGAAGACAAACTATGCTTAACAAAAATATCCTGTATCTCTTTTAAATCTGATTGATCTTTAGCGTGGATATTTAATTTCTTTAATGCCTCTTTATTATAATCAACAATTTTAAAACGCTCATTAATCAAATAATAATTTAAATCGAACCAATCTACTTGATAGATACGCTTGCGCTTAAATGCACCAGCAGCAGGAGTTTGAAAATAAGAATGAAAAAAATAAGAATCTGCCTCTTCCTCATCATGTTCATTATTTCCGTCATCAACTAATGAACTCCAGTTTTTGTATTCCTTCTTCAACAATTGATAAGTTAACTCTAACCATTCTACTTTAAATTTTGTTGCTCGCGTTTGACGCATTAATCCTTCTTTGAAAAGTCCATCTTTATCAACCGATTTTACATTGTGATACAAATAATACAATCCTGTTTTTAATGCAGTTTCTAATTCTACTTCTTTCGCTTCAACTTGACTAATAAATTGAAAATCGCAATTAAAGCGTTGCTTTACTAAGCGCTCAATTGCTCCCTTAATGATCTCATCAATTACTTCTCGAAGTTGTTTGTTTTCTTCATGCTCTTCATAGGCATTGATTAAAGTTTCCAATTCATTGCTTGGTAAATATTTTCTCCAACGATTTTTTAATTCAGGTGCTATCACTTCTTTTTGCCAACGATGCATTAATCGCTGCTCTAACTCGTAGGCCGATGCCACACGACGCACAAAGACAAGAGCCTTTTCTCCGCGCTTCATCATTTCTAATAATGCATCCACCATTACCGTCTGCTTAGGATGAGGAGGAGTTTCTAAAAATGTTTCTGTCCACGACTCCATTAATTGTTCTAAGATTGGTTGATCTTGCGATTTATTAATTCTTGTAGATCTCGTGTCCTCGTACTCTGGTTCATCCTTAGCAAACTTCTGCGCATCTAATCGATATGTTTCAAAACCTGCCAGCATTCCCATTTCAACATTCCCATTATGCTTTTGATTTAAATGACGAATGGTATTGTATTGCAATAATCCCATAAACAAAGCTTGCTCCCCTTCCTTCAATTGAATAGGCGGAGCATCAATAGCTTTATTTGCATTTCCATTGCGATGTTCAAAACGACATTGATTACGAGTGT
>CAMBYJ010000093.1 GCA_945872015.1 Chitinophaga pinensis
CAATGACTCCTTTCGTAATTTCAAGTGGAGCATAATCCCCACCCATGATATCAACACCAATCTTCATGTTGAACAATTTTCCTTTGAAGAAATTTAAATTTTATTGCTAAAGCTATTGTTGTAATTAAGCTCCGCGCTCCATTACTACTTTACCTTTGTACATTAATTTTCCTTCGTACCAGTAAGCACGGTGATAAAGATGTGCTTCACCTGTAGTTGCATCAACTGCAATTGTAGGAGCAGTCGCTTTATAATGCGTTCTGCGTTTGTCTCTTCTTGATTTCGAGTGTTTATGCTTAGGATTTGGCATAGTACTTAATTATTTATTAGTTAATTCAATTTTATTTTTTTCAGAGCGCTCCATCGTTCATCCTTTACTTCTTCCTCGCCTTCTTCTTTTTCAGTTTCTGATAAAGAATCAAGCGCTTCATTCACACAACCTGGCTCATCATTGATGTCGGGGTGTGTAGGACTAAATGGCACTTCCAGCGTAACAAAGTCGTAAATATGATTATTCAAGACCAGTTCACTTGCTGAATTTGCAATATGTATTGTATCGATATCATCATCTTCTGCATTCGGACTTTCTACCATTCGAATTAAAAGATGCTGATTTGCATCCACAGACATGGTGAAATTTTCGAGACATCGGCCACATTCTACCTCTACTTCTCCATTTATTTCAATGTCTAGCTCCATGGTGGTGGATTTTTGTAAAACCACACGGACGTCCACGTTTGCTTTGTGAATAAGACTATTCGGATACTGCTCAAAGAACTCATCCCCAATGTGAAAGTTAAATTCATGAATTCCAGCTGGTAAGCTAATGAACTTAACGACTAAATCTTTATTGTGCGTTGCCACTTTTCAACATTTAAATTACACACGGGTGCAAGGGGTGCAAAAGTAATAAATGTCAGTAAGCTACGAAAGAAAATCAAAAAGAAATGATGAATCACTTAAAACAGTCTTCATTGCGAAATGGATTGAAATTAATTTCAAAACATTGAATTTCAGAGTAGTAAACATAAAATTAGCAAAATACGTTATCCCATATAAATTAAAAATCTCCTTAATCTACCTCTTCAAATCTGACGAAAATTAAGCCTAATCCTCAAAATTTCTATCGCTAACATAGAACTTACGATAAGATTATCTTTTAAAAGGCTAATTATTCTTGAACTGAAGACCAACTGATTATTCATTCGGATTATTTCCGTTCGACCCTTTATTCGTATTTGAATTCATTTTCTCAATGACTTCAGCAATAATAAAAATCGGATCTTCATCAGAATTGTATAGCTTGTCGAAAGCTTGTAGGCTCAATAAACACTCCTCGTAATGTGTACTTAATAAATCATACATAGTTCCTGGATACAATACACAGAAAGGCAAGTCGAGCTTAAGTACCAAGAAAATGACACGGTATTCAGGGTTAACATAAATATTGCAGCCGCGTAATCGATTATTTAAATGTGATGACATTACCATAGCGTCTCTCATTCTTTCTTCTGGAATCCCATCCATAATTACACCACGGTAAATATAATTTCCACCCTCAACAAAATAGTCCATCTCTATTTTGTACGAATCAGAAGCAATAAAAGAAGTTTGTATGTAATGTGTATTTTTATTTTCTAGGTAATTAAATTTTCTCAGAATCAAATATCCAACAATATTATCATGAACATACGAAGGCCACTTTTGGGGATTTAGTAATAACCATGTGCGCCTTATAGCAAATTTAATTTTCCGAAATAAATTCATAGTAAATATTAATTTTTACAAAAGTAATTTGGATAAATATCTTAGTTTAAAATCAGCAAGCTTGCTGAACAAATGTAATTTAATTTTTCTTAAAAGCAATCTGATAAATATAATACAAGAAAAATGTTGGAGCTGTTAAAGGAGCTGCCAGCCATATTTTAAGGTCGCGCTTTTCAGGCTTTTTCCCAGCGGAATGAATGGCAACACTCATCATTAATGTCATGAATACATAACAAACAATCAAATAGCTTTTTAATACGATCATATATAATTAGATTTTGGTCAGGAAGGGTTAATACACCATCCTTAAAAAGGTAACCCGAGGGTTGGAAAAAATCTAATTAAAAATCTATGTATATTAATTCCCCAGCTTCACTTCATACTCATCCAGCAAGTCTTGTCCTTTGAAGCGAAGTAAAATTTGCATAACAGTGATGACATCTTTACGGCAATAGGTAACAATGCGATCGAGATTGTTTTCGTTCCAGTAGACATTGCCTACCTGACTTCCATCAATGTCATCTTTCGGACTAGGAATACCTAATACATTCGCTAATAGATTTAATGGAGTGTAACTTTTATAATCGCCAAACTTCCACAACTCCATCGTATCTAAATGAGGTACTTCCCAAGGTTTCTTCATACTATTATCTAATTGCGGAGGAAGCTCGATTCCGTTGATAATCATTCGTCGTGATAAATACGGAAAATCAAACTCTTTACCATTATGTCCGCATAAAAGCATAGTCGGTTTTAACTTCCGAAGTAGTTGCGCAAAATCTTCCAGCAATTCTTTCTCATCATGTCCATAAAATGATTTCATACGAAATTCTCGACCATCACTTGTGTGATTTAAAAAGCCTGTTGAGATACAGATTATTTTTCCAAACTCTGCATAGATACCAGCGCGATCGTAAATACTAATATGGTCTTCTGTGTCTTCCTTTTTTAAATTATCCGCTTTGCGTTTCCACAAGGGTCTTACTTCTTCTGGAACCTCATCATAAGTTTTATATTGAGGCACAGTTTCAATATCCAGACAAAGAATATTTTCGAGTGCGATGTTTTTAAGCATATTATTTTTTGTCAAAAATAGTAACACAAGATAACTATTATCAAGGATTAAACATTTACAAACGTTTATTTTTTGAGGGGTCTGTCTTTCCTGCTTTTCATAAAAATTATTGATAGAATGAAAATAAGAACCGATTAACTAATCATTTGTAAATGGAATTTTGAAAAGTCCCCCCGGGGGTAAAAATACAATGTGATTTAAAACAAAACCAAGTATTAAACATTTACAAACGTTTAAGTTTATCTAATCATAACACCAGGTCGGTCAATAAACGGAATTCGAATAAAATTATCTTCAGTTATCGACTCCGGTAGAAAAATAAATTTCTTATCGAAGATATTTTGACCAATATAAAAACTCACCCAGTACTCATTATTCAATCCGAACATTTCTTTTTGAATGGGTTCAATTAATCGAATATCGAGCGGCTGAAATGAACCTAGGTAATGGCGTAATACTGAAGTCTTGACTTCTTCTCCCTTATAAACTCCGTAGCCCTTGCTAGCCACGATAACATTTTCTAACCCTTCTTCTTTAAGATTAATCATGTATACTTCCCAAATACTGCTATCTTCTTCACTAGGCACAACAGCAATTGCAATATCTTCTATCTCCTCTCTATTAATATCCTTTAACATCGTTATTTTATTTTGTCCATTTTAAAACTTCATCGACATAAACAGGTAAATCTGTTAATGTACCATCTGCATTTTTTTCTCCACGCTTATGACCTAAACGTACAAAGACAATATTTTCTTCTGGTATAACACAAATATACTGGCCTAATATTCCGCGACAATAAAAAACTTTTTTGCCTGAATAATTTCCCATCCACCATTGATAACCATAAATAGCATTTGGCTTTCCATTATTATCTAACGGATAGGGAGTAACGCTTTCAGCAACATAGGATGAATCAACAATTTGCTTTCCTTTCCAGTTGCCTTGATGTAAGTACAAAGATCCTATACGCGCGAAGTCTCGTGCATTCGAGTAAAAACAGCAATAGGCTTTTTCAGTTCCTTCTTTTTTATCGAGGCTCCATTGTGCATCATGAACAGCATTCAGAGGCTGCCATAATTTTTTAGCTGCATAATCGCCAACCTTTTCACCCGTAGCCTTCTCAACCACCATTGCTAATAACTGTGATGCTCCACTCTGGTAATTAAAACTTTTACCTGGCTCTCCAACAACATCTAACTTAAGCATCATTCCTTTTAAATCATCACCATAGTAAGCTTCTGTAGTTGGTCCTAGTGGATTAATATAAGATTCTTCCCAGCTTAAAGCTGCCGACATCGTTAACAAATGTCGTATAGTAAGTTTATTGCGATTACCCTCTTTAAATTCAGGGATGAAATCACCGACTTTCTGATCTAAACTTTTAATCTTTCCTTCCTTTAATACAATGCCCGTTAACACACTGATAAAACTTTTGGCCATCGAAAATGAATTCGTTAGGGATGAATCGTTGTAACCATCCCAATAGTATTCATTTAAAACTGAATCATTTTTCAAAACTAAAAAAGCAATCGACTGATACTGTTTCAATGTAGCTTCCAGCTTTTCAGGCATTGGCTTCTTGTTATAATTAATAGCAATTGGCCATTCAATAGGATTAGTCGTTTTTACAATACGAGTTTCAAACAATTCAAGATCATCGATGCCAACAAAATTATAGACAAGTGTTTCAAACAAATACGTTTTACCGCTCACAAAAATGAAGAGTGTAAGAAGCAGCGCTATTAATGCAATTGCTTTCAAAATAAATTTTAGAATTCTCATGCAGATGTGATACTATCGCTTTCTAGCCATGGCAGTGTATGGTTAGGCGGTGTTTGAATACTGAAATTAAATAATTCCTGCATATGCAACAGTACTTTTGCTTTTACTTCTTCAAGATCAATTTCACGCCCTAATTCTTTTTGTAATGATGTAACACCTTTATCGGTAATACCACAGGGAACAATCATGTTGAAATAACTTAAATCGCTGTTAACATTAAATGCAAATCCGTGCATTGTTACCCACCTACTACATCGTACACCAAACGCACAAATCTTTCTTGCCTTAATTGGATCTTCGATATCTAACCATACTCCTGTCAATCCAGGAATTCTTCCAGCGACTAATCCATAATCAGCACAGGTTAAAATAATAGCCTCTTCTAGAAATCGTAAGTACTTATGTATATCATTAAAGAAAAAATCTAAATCGAAAATAGGATAACCCACTAATTGTCCCGGGCCATGATAGGTAATATCTCCTCCACGATTGATTTTATAAAATGTAGCTTGTTTGGCTTTTAAAATATTTTCATCTGCTAACAAATGATTTGCAGAACCACTTTTCCCAAGTGTGAAAACATGAGGATGCTCGCAAAATAAAAGGTAATGTCGTGATGTAAACTGATGTCCTGCTAAGTTCTCACGATTGAGCATTTTATCATTCACAATACTAGTTAAAAGTCGCTCTTGTAAATCCCAGCACTCTTTATAGTCGATGCTATCTAAATCATGAAAATATACTTGCTGCTTCATAGCATCTATTCTTACTTAAATTTAAAATTACTCTAAAACAGGCTCTACCCAATCGCCATGTTGCTTGATAAGATTAATTAAAGCATCAACAGCTTCTTCCGCTTTAATACTTTTTGTAACGACTTCTTTGCCCTTATAAAGAGTAATCTTACCTACACCTGAACCCACATAACCATAATCTGCATCGGCCATTTCTCCTGGTCCGTTTACGATACAACCCATAATACCAATTTTAATTCCTTTCAAATGACTCGTACGAGATCGTATTTTAGCTGTTGTTTCTTGTAAGTCAAAAAGCGTTCTACCGCAACTAGGACAACTGATATACTCTGTTTTTGAAATTCTTGTTCGTGCAGCCTGTAAAATACCGAAAGCTAAACTATTAATCATTTGCGGTGAGGCAATACCGTTAGCACGTAGAAATAATCCGTCACCCATTCCATCTAATAACAAACCGCCCGCATCAGTAGAAGCATACAATTGATAATCTTCATTATTGTTAATCGCATAATCGCGTTCAATAATTACCGGCAACTTCATATCCTTTTCAAAAAGCTCAATAATTGCTCTTCGGACAGAAGGCATTGCATGCGTATTAGTTGAAAATAGTACTATAACTGTATTCTTCGGAATCTTATCAAATAGTACTTCATTTAATTTGTTGGCATCACATCGAATAAAGTTCATTTTCGCATGAAACCTTGTTTCATCATTTATTGCTGAGCCATCAATGATTGGATATTTTCTATCGTGATTGTTAAGACTCATCCATTGGTCATAATTATAAATAACGCCCAAGGTGCCAGGGATTTCAAAATCAATTGTGTTTTTTCCAGCAAAAATATAGTCACATGCCAAATCAGAAATATTCCACTTATCTAAATTTACCTGATAGTTATAACCAACACCGAATAAAGAAGCAGGAGAGATTGAATCATGCTTTGAATAATCAGCTATGACAACAGGCACATTACTACCGCCTATATTTTGAAAACTAGTCGTTGGACGTTTAGTGTATGCAAAAGGAGAATATGGCAAACCAATAACTTTAGGTAATTCATCCCCGTTAGCCTCAACCAAAGTCGGCTTATTCTTTAATGGCGAAATTTCTACATGACCTTCGCGACTTAAATAGCGATTTGCTAATGCTTTCGCAACAGGTATTTCAAACTCAGGATCTTCTGTTAACGAAACACGAATAGTATCTCCGATACCATCTTCCAGCAATGTTCCAATTCCTTCTGCCGACTTAATTCTTCCATCCTCTCCTTCACCTGCTTCTGTAACTCCTAAATGAAGAGGATAATTCATTCCTTCTGCATTCATACGGGCAATCAACAAACGGTAAGCTTGAACCATCACCTGCGGATTACTCGATTTCATACTAAGCACGATATTGAAGTAGTTTTCGGACTCACAGATGCGTAAAAATTCTAACGCTGATTCGACCATGCCGTGAGCAGTATCTCCGTAGCGACTCATAATACGATCACTCAATGAACCATGATTAGTGCCGATGCGCATTGCTGTAC
>CAMBYJ010000094.1 GCA_945872015.1 Chitinophaga pinensis
CTGCACCTCCTATATTACTTCCAATGACAGAGCCACTCCATGTTCCTGAAGTAATCGTTCCAACAGTTGTTAAACTTGAATTAGTAATACTTGAATTTAAGGTTGTACCAGACAATGTTCCAGCATCTGCAACAACAGTAATATTTGCAGTACCATCAAATGCAGTTCCATTAATATTTCTTGCTGTTGCTAACTTTGAAGCCGTGCTGGCATTTCCGGTTAAAGGCCCTGTAAAGCCTGTTGCACTGATTGTCCCACTTGTTACAACACTTGTAACACTTGCATTTCCTAACTGAATTGTATTACTTGCCGTCACTAGTGCATTATTACCAATAGCTGTTGCATTGGTTAAATTTCCTGATGATACATCAGCCTGATAACCTATTGCAGTATTATAAGTACCAGTTGTGTTTGAATTTAAAGTTTGATTTCCAAAGGCTGTATTAAAACTACCACTTGTATTTGAACCTAAACTTAGAGATCCAGCAGCTGAGTTAAATCCACCAGTTGTGTTAAAGCTCATTGATAGTTGACCAAGAGCAGTATTTCCACTTCCCGTTGTATTAAGCCCCAGTGCTGATATTCCTAACGCAGTACTAGTTATTGAAGAATTGTTTCTTCTACCTACACCAATTGTAATATCATTAACTTTAATATCATCATTAAACGTAGTTGTTGAGCTAAATGTTTTTGCACCAGCAATAGTTTGAGCTCCAGTTGAAAGCAATCCAGGATTAGTTGCATTTGCTGCAGTTAATGTTAATGATGTTCCACTGATGGTTCCACCTGCCGCATATGCAGTTGTGGTAGTATAATTTAAAGAAGAAACTCCTGCAGTTATACCCACTGTGCTAGCAGCTGTTAAACGTCCCTTGCTATCCACTGTAAAAGTTGGAATAGCGGTAGATGATCCATAAGAGCCAGCAGTTACACCAGAGTTTGCAAGAGTGGTCGCAAAGCTTCCATTTCCAGCACCTGTCACATCTCCAGTTAAGGTCGTTGTGAAGTTCGCAGCCATTACATCTGTACCTATCACTAAACCTAAGTTCGTTCTTGCTGCTACTGATGAAGTTCCACCTGTTCCTCCATTTGCAATTGCAATAGCTGTTCCACTCCACACACCAGTAGTTATTGTACCAACTGTAGTA
Organism: Chitinophaga pinensis; assembly: GCA_945872015.1. GTDB lineage: Bacteria > Bacteroidota > Bacteroidia > AKYH767-A > OLB10 > CAINEC01. The sequence goes on from CAMBYJ010000094.1 coordinate 1,149, forward strand.
ATATCTGTTCCAATTAGTTTGGATGCAGCAATGCTTCCGGCTAATTTTGCATTCGTAATACTTCCGTCAGCTACACCTGCTGCTGCAGATTGAGCATCTACATATGCTTTAACAGCTTTTTGAGATGGGTATAATACATCACTTGGATTAGTGCTTCCTAAATCAGTTGCTGTACTTTTATTTGCACTAGCTTCAGCTCCTAAGTTTGTTAAAGCACCTGAGGCTGTTGTTGCGCCAGTTCCTCCATTTGATAGAGCAATTGTTGTTCCGCTCCAAATACCTGAAGTAATCGTACCAACAGTATTTAAATTTGTTAATGAAGTAATTGTTGTATTTGATGTTGCTGTAATGTTGCCAGCTGTTGTTGCAGTGGCTGCATTTCCAGTGGTATTTTGATTCCATGTAGGAACTGTACCTGACAACAATGAATATGGAACAGACCCCGATGTTAAAGTTCCTATACTTGTTAAACTTGATCCTGTAATTGTTGACGCTAAACTAGTACCTGTTAAAGTTCCAGCACTTACTGTCGCCAAGTTTGCCTTCACATAAGCAGTTGTTGCTAATTGAGTTGTATTATCACTAGTAGAAGGGGTTGGAGCAGTAGGCACTCCTGTAAATGCAGGTGAGGCTATTGGCGCCTTTAATAATATATCAGCAGTATTGGTAGAGATATTATTTGTGTTTGTAGTAATACTTGATGTATTAGCAGAAACATTTGTATTTAATGTAGCAATACTATTTGTATTTGTTGTAATACTTGATGTATGTGATGAAACGGTTGTTGGTAAGGTGGCAATTGTTGAAGAGTTTATACCACCAACACTATTTACAGTGGTAGCAAAGCTCCCAGTTCCGCTTCCAGTTAAATCCCCTGTTAAAGTAATTGTTTGGTCTCCTGTATTAGATCCGCTTAATGTAGAGATCCCTAATTTTGTTTTTATGGAAGCTGTTGTTTCATCTCCCGTATTTGTTCCTGAAGTATTTGATAAAACTCCAGACTTTTGTGCATCAGTTACATAATTTCTATCAGTACTTGGTGCAATATCTGCCGTAGTGGCATCTGCCCCTGCAGTTACCAAACCTTTAGAATCATAAGTAAGTTTAGTCTTTGTTGCTCCCGTAATGGCAGCATTCGCTGCAACAAAATCTGATGTACTGCTATTTGCCGCGGTACCAAAAGTTCTTTGAGCTAAAACATCTGTACCAATGGCTAAACCTAAATTTGTTCTTGCATCTGCTGCAGTTGAAGCACCTGTTCCTCCCTTTGCGATAGCGATGGTTCCATTTATTTTAGCAGAAGTTAAACTATTATCAGCTACACCAGCATTTGAACTTTGTAAATCTACATAGTCCTTGAACGCTTTTACCGAAGGGAATTTTGTTGTTGAAGCTGCGTCTCCAGAGATATCGTTACTTTTATTTGCAGTGGGTTCAGCACCTAAATTCGTTAAAGCACCCGTTGCAGTTGTTGCACCGGTACCACCTTTTGCAATAGCAATTGTTGTGCCACTCCATACGCCTGTTGTTATTGTTCCAACACTTGTTAAACTAGAATTTGTCACATTACTTGCCAATGTACTTCCAGTTAATGTACTTGCATCAGCATCAATATTTATGCTAGCACTTCCGTCGAATGGAACACCATTAATATTTTTTGTTGCAGCTAGCTTTGTAGCAGTTGCTGCATTTCCTGTTGTGTTTTGATTTAATGTTGGGAAATTTGTTAAAGCAATCGCACTGCCATTAGGTGCTAAATAATCCGTTCCAGCAGTTATTGCATTTTGCTTATTGTTAAATGTGGTAAAATCTGAAGCAGATAAATAACCATTGTTGCTTGCAGATGCCGCACTCATGCTAAAAGTACCTGTTGCTGAATTAAAGCTTAAAGGACTAGTTGCACTCAATGCACTTCTAACTCTTGCATCTGTATAATATTTATTATTTGCACCTTCGCTAACATTATTTGTGGTTAAAACTACGCTTGGTCCAGCAGAACCGTTCACACTTGATACAGAACTTGGTGTTGCCAACTCTATCCAATTAACTAAAGTACTTGAAGGCAATGCGCTTAAAACAAAATTCTTACTTACATCTGTTCTAATTGCAATACTTCCTACAACCGCATTTGACAAACCCAACATGCTGGATTGACTATTTACGACAGTTGCACTTTGGAATGAAATAGAAGGTATTTGATTTGATGGGATTTTTCCATCGTTACCTAAGGTAGCAACTCCATTATTTGCAGCTTTTTGAGTTGCATCAATTTTATTATTAAAACTTGTAAAATCTGCAGCACTTAAGTAACCATCTACACTTGTTGTAGCCTGAGACATACTTACTGTGTTTGCATTCTTTACTAAAGGTGCAGTAAAAATTAATGGAGCTTGAACATCAGTACCAATCACTAAGCCTAAATTCGTTCTTGCAGCTGCCGCCGAAGTCGCACCGGTTCCACCATTTAATATACCTACAGTACCTGTTACATTTGATGCTTTTCCTGTAATGTCGCCAGTAATTTTTGTTGCATCTATTCCAGTGGCTAATTTTGCATTGGTGATATTACCGTCTAAAATTTTTATAGTCGTTACTGCATTATTTGCAATGGTGGGTAAAGCAGCTGTCCCAGTTAAATCACCCGATAATTGAATCTTTCCTTTTACTGTAGGACTAGCATCAACGATAGTTGCAATACTAGATGCAACTTGCAAGTCCACATAATCCTTAACCGATTTTACTGAAGGATATTTTGTATTTGAACTACCATCCACTGTAAGATCAGTGCTCTTATTTGCACTATTTTCTTTTAAACCTAATGCAGTAGTCACCGAAGCATCGTTTGCTTTTAATGCCAATTGATTATAGATGGCTGTACTATCGAATGTCTTTGCCGCCAACTGAGAAGGCGTCACATATTTTGTACTATCCGAAATATTTAATTTTGTAGCGATTGAATTCAATAATGGAGTTTGATCAAATGTTTTTGCTGCCAACTGAGTAGGCGTCACATATTTTGTACTATCTGAAGTATTTAATTTTGTAGCGATTGAATTCAATAATGGTGTTTGATCAAACGTTTTTGCTGCCAACTGAGTAGGCGTCACATATTTTGTACTATCTGAAATATTTAATTTTTTATCTAATCCAAATACATTACCCGCATACAATGCATATGGGACACTTCCAAAAGGAGAAGTTCCTAAATCAATTAAATCTTTTGTATAATCCCAACTCGTTACTGGAGCCATTGGGCTAATTGCAATTTTTAAATTTAAATAATAAGGCCCCTGTCCCCAATCTATTAAACCTAAGGAAGTCACTGTACCTCCAATTCTTTTTCCATTCCCTACACTGATGCTAAAAACACCAGACGCATCTGTATTTGTTTCATACTCTTCTATCAGCACTTTCACGCCAGACACTGTGTTTTGGATAATACTTGATTGTACAAATATTTTTCTGTCTTTTGCAGGATTAGAATACTGATCTCTAGCAACTGCTTGAAAAATGATACCGCTTGCTGGGGTTTGAGCAAATAACTGACTTTGGAATAAAGTCGCCATTACTACAAAAACAAATGAGATCTTATATTTTAAATATTGCTTCATACTATTTCTTTTCAAAATCTTTTATATTAATTCGCTTTTATAAATTTTAATGCATCCATATAATTTTGGGATTCTATTTGAAGGATATAGGCCCCATTCGTTAAACCACTTAGGTCTATATTTAAACCTTGGAATAAATTATAGCCGGTTTCTTTTTGTGATCTTATTAAAGCACCTTCTGTTGTCCATATACTTAAACTAAAAGTCTCTGTCAATGGGGGTGTATTATTTAATTTTATTTTTGTAATATGATTCACGGGATTTGGAAATAGTCTAACACCTAAGCTATTTATCTTCATTGTGACTTCACAATTCATTGTAAATTGCCCATTACCTCTTTTTCCATTTAAAACAGCTACACCCGATTGTACATCAATACAAGTTGTTGAACTTTTGAAATTCAAAGCGTTAATGGTGCTTGAAGCATTACCCATCATACCTATACTACTCATAACAATTTGAGCTTCTGCCATTGAGCATTTTAATACTATCAATAATAAAATATACTTTCTACCCATATTAATGATTTGTGTTGTAGAAAAATTTAGTGGTTACTCCATCTACAGAATAATACAAGATCATATTATTGGCTCCCAAGGTTTCAATTTCATAGGCATACTCCAATGTATTAGTCCCTGCTGTTCTAGCAACAACATAAATTTGCAATTTTCCATTTACTTTTCTTACAGAATAGGTGCCTGTAATACCATCAGAGTCTACCGTTGTTAAGTTGTTTAAAAACTTTATAAAATAAGTAGACTGTCCTACATATGTTTTTAAACTAGTCTTAGTTGCTGTAATGGTTTGATTGTAGTCTAAAAACCAGATTTTATCTGATATCATCTTATAAGCCAAACTAATCTCCGAAGCAGTTGTATCTTTTTTACAAGCACTTAAAAGAAGTATTGAAGCGCCGATAAGTATTAATAGTTTTTTCATTTTTATTTATTTTTAGAATATATCACTAGCCTTCATCAATAAACCTATTTCAAGTGAATTAAGATGTGTTGATATAGGTGATTTAGTAAAAGAACTTACACCTTGCTTATAATGCATAAATAAGGTGTAAAAAGATTTGTTCTCATATTCAATACCTATATCAGCTCTTAATAAAAATCGACGGTAATTATTATTCACTAAATTATCTGCACTTTGACCAGAAAGGCGGGTATCTATGCTTGGACCTGCAACTACGTAAAACAAAGTCCTTTCATTAGGTTTAAAAGGAAGTAGTTTCTTATAATGTGCTGCAATGCTAAAATTAAAAAATTGATCATCGGCCTTGAACCTAGAAAAATTACCTATAAAAGGTTCTAAACTTGTGGAACTGCTATAGGAAGTACCAGATGAAATCTTATCTAAACTAAAGGCAAAAGAATAGAGATGTTTTTGTTTATAAATACCATCTACCCTGAAGCCAGCAAAATAACCGGGTTTAAATGCAGCATTATTATTCTGTAAAACATAATTAAAAATTGAATTATAGCCTCCTGTATTTATATATTGTTTTGAAAAACCAATCCCTGATAATAAATAAAATTTATTGTCTTTGAAATCAATGGTTACCTTATTGAATTCTTTATTAATAATTTTCTTAAAAGCTTGAACTTTACCTCTAAACGGGTGTAATAAAACAGCAGTATCTACGGACTGAATGCTCTGTTTTTTTAAACTTGGACTTTGCTGTGCTTGAACCTGAAGACCAGCTAATAATAGGCAGCTAGAAACTAACAACTGTTTTAAACTTTTCATATTAAACTAAATTCATTTAGATATTTATCTGGATTTAGTTTGCTTTTTGGGCATAAAAAATCCCGCTCTTTATTGAAGCGGGGCGCAAATTAGTGCTTGAAAAGTTCTAGACATAAATCTAATACTCGAACATTGTCTAGATTTCAAAAACGGCTACAAACTCGTTTTTTTAGTCCTAAACTTTAAACAAAAACAGTGTATTGATTTCCTAAACTAAAACAATTTCGAAAAAATTTGTCTAAAAGCAATACTTATACATTATAAATTTTGTAGATATTCTGAAGGAGTCTGGCCAGTTTTTAATTTGAAGGC
>CAMBYJ010000095.1 GCA_945872015.1 Chitinophaga pinensis
AGCCTTATGTTTTAGTTGGAAAAGGTGTTGTTTATGATACGGGTGGTATGAGCTTAAAGCCTACGCCAAACTCAATGGATAGTATGAAATGCGATATGGCTGGTGGCGCTGCAGTAGGTGGAGCTATGTATGCAATAGCAAAATCAAAATTACCTGTTCATGTTATTGCTTTAGTTCCTGCAACAGATAATCGCCCTGATGGTAACGCATATGTACCGGGAGATGTTATTACCATGATGAGTGGTAAAACAGTGGAGGTGTTGAATACAGATGCTGAAGGTCGTTTGATTTTAGCAGATGCATTGCATTATGCAAAAAGTCTGAAGCCTGAATTAGTGATGGAATTTTCTACATTAACAGGAGCAGCAGCAGCAGCAATTGGTCAATATGGAATTGTATCAATGGGAAAAGTAAATGATGCTACTCGTGCAGAATTAGAAATAGCTGGTAATAATGTTTATGAGCGTCTTGCAGAATTTCCAATGTGGGATGAGTATGACGATTTATTAAAGTCGGATATAGCAGATTTGAAAAATATTGGCGGTCCTTATGGTGGTGCAATTACAGCTGGAAGGTTTCTTTTGAATTTTACAGATTATCCATACATGCATTTTGATATTGCAGGGCCCGCATTTATAAAAGGCAACGATAGCTATAGAGGTAAAAACGGAACAGGAGTAGGTGTGAGATTAATTACGGAGTTCATTAAAAACAGAGTTAAATAATTTAAAATAATTTTTATGAGTCACGATGGCGAAGGTAAAGTGCGCATAGGTATTACCCTGGGCGATGTAAATGGTGTTGGGCCAGAAGTGGTAATGAAAGCACTTTCGGATAATCGATTATTTCAAACGATTACGCCTGTTATTTATGGTTCATCAAAAGTTATCTCGCATCATCGTAAAATTTTAAATATTCAGGAATTCAATTTCAATACTGTTAAAAGTATCAACGAAGTAATCCCACGTAAAATAAACGTGATTAATTGCTGGGAAGAGGAATTGAAAATGGAAGTAGGAACACCTTCTTCTGAAACTGGTGTTTATAGTTACAAAGCATTGCAGGCAGCAACAGCCGATTTAGCAGCTGGTAAATTGCATGCAATTGTTACAGCTCCTCTCGATAAGCATACTGCACAACCTGCAGGAAGTGGTTTCACAGGACATACAGAATTTTTAGGCAAAGCATTTCCTAATTCATCACCGTTAATGTTTTTAGTGTCGGGCGATTTACGCGTAGCACTTGTTACGGGACATGTGCCTGTTACAAAAGTAGCATCGCTGATTACTAAAGAAAATATTTTGAATAAATTGAACATCATGGTTCAATCGTTAAAGCGTGATTTTGGTATTCGTAAACCACGCATTGCTGTTTTAGGATTGAATCCGCATGCAGGTGATAATGGTGTAATCGGTAGCGAAGACATGGATATTATCGCGCCTGCTGTGAAAGCATTTAATGATAAGACTGCTGTTGTTTACGGACCTTATTCAGCTGATGGTTTATTCGGAAGCGGTCAGTATAAAAAGTTTGATGCTGTGTTGGCAATGTATCACGATCAGGGATTAATTCCTTTCAAGACGCTTGCTTTTGAAACAGGTGTGAACTTTACTGCAGGATTGCCTGTGATTCGCACATCGCCAGATCACGGAACAGGATACGATATCGCTGGTAAAGGTATTGCAAGTGAAACATCCTTGCGCGAAGCTATTTATCTGGCTATCGATATTTATAATCAGCACCAGATATTTGATGAAGTAACTGCGAATCCGTTAGCCTTCACCAAATACGGCGGCGATCGTTAATCACTAAAGATTCTCTTCGAAGTATTGCAAAATCTTACCCATCAGGTGCACTCTGTCTTTTCCAGTAACATTGTGCAGGTGACCAGGGTATGGGAAGTAATCAAGTAATATATTTTTACTTACAGCTTTCTTTACAAACATTAAACTATGTTGCCATACTACAACATCATCTGATGTACCATGAATCAACATTAATTTACCTTGTAGTTTATCCACGTAATTTAAAAGGTTGTTGTTTTTATAACCTTCGGGATTTTGTTCTGGTGTATCCATGTAACGTTCTGTGTACATAACTTCGTAGTAGCTCCAGTCGATAACTGGACCGCCAGCAACAGCCGCTTTAAATACACCGGGATGGCGCGTCATTAATGAGGTCGTCATGAAACCACCAAAGCTCCATCCATGAACACCCATACGACTTGTATCGATATACGATAATGATTTTAGGTAATCCACACCCGTTAGTTGGTCAATCATTTCAACAGTGCCTAACTGACGGAACGTAGCTTGCTCAAATGCTTTACCTCTGCTTCCACTACCGTGATTATCCAACGTGAAAATAATGTATCCTTTCTCGGCCATGTACTGATACCATAATTCGCCACCAGCAAGCCAGGTGTTTGTTACCATTTGTGCATGCGGACCACCATATAAATAAACGATAACAGGATATTTTTTTGTGGAGTCGAAATTTACTGGCAACACCATACGGCAAAATAAGTCATCGCCTAATTCTGATTTTATTGTGAATAATTTAGTAGTACCAATTGCATAATTTTTCAGCGGATTTTCAGCTGTTAAAAGTATTTTGATTTCTTTTCCTTGAGAAGAAATAACTTTGATAATGCGTGGTGTATTTAATGAACTAAAATTATCGATGAAGTTTTCAGTTGTTGAATTAAATAGCGGGGTATGTACTCCATCGCCTGAAGTTAAACGTGTTGTTTTTCCAGAGCTGATAATGGTAGAGCAAAAATCTCTGTTAATACCACTGTTAATTGTTGAAGTAAAATAAATTTTATCTCCTTTCTTATTGAATCCCGCAACATCAATTACTTCCCAATTCCCTTTTGTTAACTGACGAATTAATTTACCATTGATGTCATATAAGTATAGATGATTAAATCCATCTCTTCTGCTTTGCCAGATAAATTGCTGAGTGTTGTTTGATAAAAACTCAACAGGGTGTAGTGGTTCAGTATATTTTTCATCTTTTTCAGTGAACAGTGTTTTGATGAAATCTCCTGTAGTTGCATTATAGCTATTAAGGTTCATTTCATTTTGATCACGATTTACTTCTGCAACGTAAACGATTTTATCATCAGGACTCCATGCAATATTTGTTAAGTAATGATCTTTCGGTAATCCCGTTTTTAAATAAGTTGTAGTGCCATTTGCTTTATTGTAAATACCAATAGTTACCTCATGACTCGTAGCTCCAGCAAAAGGATATTTAATTGATTTTTCGGATGCTGGTTTATCGTTCCAGTTGATAATAGGATAATCAGCGACCATGCTTTGATCCATTCTGTAGAAAGCAAGTTGAGATCCGCTGTTCGACCAGAACAATCCCTTTTCAATTCCGAATTCCTCTCTATGTACACTCTTGCCATAAACTAAACCGTAGTTTCCATCAGTAGTAATTTTTTTTCCGTCAATGTAAATATTGTTATCTATAACATAAGCAACATCTCCCTGCGGACCATTTTCTGGCACTTGTGCTGTTTCAGTAAGCTTGCTTGTTTTAGTGTTTGTTATTTTCTTGCTCGATAAATCAATTGTGATTGAATTATCTCCAACTTGAATTTCAATATCGTTTGCACCTTTCCAAACTATTAGCGACCATCGCGCAAGCGTATCTTGTTTAGCGCTTTTTAAAATAGAATTAATATCAGCTAACAGATATTCTTTTTTAGTTGTAGCGGTAATGCTTTCAACTATTAGTTTATCACCTTCTGTATAACTATACGAATCTGTATTCGCTACCCATTGCAGTTGTGAAAGTCGTTTAGGTGCGAGCGTAGAGCGTTGTTGCATTACAGCTTCGTCAAGCGTTAGATTTTTCTTTTGTGCAAAAGATGCAGCGGTAACAAATACGAATAAAGCAATAAATGCAGCTCTCATAAGAATAGGTTTTAGGATTGGCAAATGTACATAATTTGATAATTTGAAAATGAGTTAATGTGCTTTCTGATTCCTCGGGATTGAAAATGAAATTTGTGATTGCTATCGAATATTGCTAATTAGTATGGTAGTTGAACCCTTCGGTCCCTTCGGTCCCTGAGGTTCTCGTCGAGATTACTCGCGAGGCCGGGTTTCGAGAGCCTCAACCACCGGCCGAGAAACTCTCGCGACTCGAAAGAAATCAGAGACCAAAGATTTTTCGCTTCATATATTTTTTTAATCAATTGGATTATTGTCGAAGCAGGAACGGTCCCTGAGGCTCTTGAAGCGTATCGGTCGCTGAGGCTCTCGAAGCGCTCTCTACCTATCTCGATAAGCTTTTGATAATTCAGGTAATTTATAATTATCACTATTTATTAATGCAACTTTTTTTCGTCTACTCCAACCTTGAATTTGTTTTTCTCTATAAAAGGCTTCGTCAATGCAACTATGTTCTTCATAATATACAAGTTTAACTGGTAAATATTTCTTTGTATGATTTGATCCTTCTCCAATTTCATGTTGTGCTAATCGTAAATCTAAATCGTAAGTACTACCAATATAATAGCTTCCATTCGAGCACTCAAGTATGTAAACATATCCAATCATTATGCAAAATTATATGCATTCATTTGAGATTTAAAATTTTAAACGATTGTAAATATTTAATACCAGATAATTGATGCATATGAATACAATAATAATTTTCATTGCCCAATTAAAATCATTCAATTAAAATTTAATTTCTAAACTTGTTTAAAATTCCCTTTGCTATCTTTACAACATGTTTACAGGAATCATCGAGTCGATTGCGGAAGTGGTAGAAATAAAGCAATCGCAAAGCAATATTACCTTCGGATTTAAATGCTCGTTTACAAGCGAACTTAAAATAGATCAGAGTGTAGCACACAATGGCGTTTGCTTGACTGTTATAGATATAACTGGCGATACCTATTACGTAACAGCTATTGCAGAAACGCTTTCAAAAACAAACCTCGGACATTTACAAGTAGGTTCTAAAGTAAACATCGAACGTTGCATGGTTGCGGGTTCTCGCCTCGATGGACACATTGTACAAGGTCACGTAGATGAAACAGCAACGCTAGCGCAAATTGACGAGGTGGATGGTAGCTGGATATTTTATTTTCAGTATGATAAAAACAGTCAGCATTACACAGTAATAAAAGGATCTATTTGTGTGAATGGTGTTAGCCTAACAGTGGTAGAATCATCGAAAGGAAGTTTTTCGGTTGCTATTATTCCTTATACCTATGAGCATACAATTTTTCAATATCTGAATGTTGGAGATACTGTCAATCTCGAATTTGATATTCTTGGAAAGTATGTTGCGCAATACATGAAAAATATTACGGAGCAATAATTTATTTAACTGCACTCTTATTCGCTAACTGTCCGCAGGCAGCATCAATATCTTTTCCTCGGCTTCGTCTTAAGTTAACGATATGTCCTTCTTTAGCTAAGTACTGAAAAAACTTATTTAATTTTTCTTCGGAAGTATTATTAAACATCGAGTCACCAATGGAGTTGTACTCAATCAGATTAATTTTTGAAGGAACTTTTCTTGCGAACGCCGCAAGTTCTTTTGCGTCCTGCAATGAATCGTTAAAGTCTTTAAATACGATATACTCTAACGTTATGCGCGTTCCTGTTTTATCGTAAAAATATTTCAATGATTCTTCTAATACTTCTAACGAGTTCGAATCGTTAATTGGCATAATCTGACTTCTCTTTACATCATTTGCAGCGTGTAATGATAAAGCAAGATTAAATTTCACTTCGTCATCACCAAGCTTTTTAATCATCTTCGCAACGCCGGCTGTAGAAACAGTAATTCGGTTATGCGACATGTTTAGTCCATCAGAAGCTGTAATACGTTCAATGCTTTTTAAAACATTCGCATAATTCAACAACGGCTCTCCCATTCCCATGTAAACAATATTCGAAAGCTGGATATTGTAATTTTCCATTGCCTGCTCACGAATAATTGCTACCTGATCGTAGATCTCATCAAAATGTAAATTACGTACGCGGTCTAATTTGCCAGTAGCGCAAAACTTACAGGTAAGACTACATCCAACTTGAGATGATACGCAAGCTGTCATGCGTGTATCTGTTGGAATAAGTACGCCTTCTACCACAAAGCCATCATGTAATTTAAAAGCATTCTTAATGGTTCTGTCGTTGCTCTTCTGATGATTCTGTACTTGTACTGGATTAATGGAAAACTTCTCTTCTAATTTAGCTCTTGTCTCAATCGACAAATTTGTCATTTGTTCGAAATTACGTGCTGATTTTTTCCAGATCCATTCGTAAACTTGCTTTGCACGAAATGGCTTTTCTCCAATCTCAACAAAGTAAGCTTTCATCTGATCTAAATTCAAATGTCGAAGATTTGGTTTTTCCATGGCGCAAAGATACTATCACCAATGATTGATAACAACAGCTAATTGATTAATTTTGACACGATGTCGATATTCTATAAATCTGATTTGATAATAACCAACGATAGCCCTCCTATTAGGAATGGTATTGTTGAAGTCAATGAGGATGGAGTAATCGTTTCCGTTTTTCAAGATGACACCTTTAAGGATTATAAATTCCTAGAGGGTATTCTTATTCCAGGGTTGGTCAATGCACATTGTCATCTCGAGCTTTCGCATTTAGAAAACAAGATAACTCCTCGTCAAAACGGAATGGCAGGATTTATTGATCAGATATTTTCAGGAAGAGATAAAGCGGATATGCTTGAATGCACAAATACTATGTTGCTTCACGATAAAAAAATGTTTGA
>CAMBYJ010000096.1 GCA_945872015.1 Chitinophaga pinensis
TGTAATAAAACCACCATTTGTAGAAACACCAGATACACGAGATACCGCAGCAACAACATTGGCATCACCTGTTTTCTTCATTGTTTCAGAAGAAATGTAATCCATAGATACCGCCGCATTCTTCTTTACCATTTCTGAAAAATACTCTCTTGCTTTTGTAGCCTTAGCAGAAACTTCAACGCCCTTTAGTTCTTGTGCTGAAGACTCCATTATGATATCTTTAACAACAACTTTACCTTCTGGGTTTATTGTAATTTCTTGATTTTTATAGCTCACATAGGTAAATACAACTACCTGCGGACCTAAGTCTTTAAATGTTAAGGAGTAATTACCATCAAAATCAGAACTGGTTCCAACAGCACGATTATTCTTTAGCATGACGGTCACGCCTATTAGCGTTTCACCGTTTGTATCGATTATTTTTCCACGAATTGTTCCTTGTCCGAATGAACTAAACACACAAGAAATTAATAGAAACAGCAGAAGTATTGGCTTCTTCATAGTAGAAGTCGTAGGGCTTTTATTTTTTAATGAATTTTTGCGTTGAACTTGTTCCGTTTACTGATAACTCAATAAAGTATAGTCCTGTATTTAATTTGTCTACTTCAATTTGCTGAATATTTTTTTGCGCATTTACAGCAAACAAACCAGTAGCAACCATCTTTCCTGTTAAGTCATAAATAGAATAAACCACTTCTTCTGATTTAATATTAGCAGTATTAATAAATAAACTGTTTTCTACTGGATTAGGGAAAGCAGAGAAAGAAATATTTTTTGATGAAGGAGTATATAACCCAATGCTAGGAGATGTATAAGTAAGTGATGGAATAGAAATCTCACTTCCTACAGGATTTGAAGCAACGAAATTTTCTACACCACCTGTTGGAGTACCAATCTGAATATTTAATTCGAATGATAAAGTACCGTTCGTAGTAATTTGTGCAATTAATACTTTATTATCAATTGGATCAGGACCAGTTGATCCGCTTAGAGAAGCCCAAGAACCGTTATTAGTAAAAAACAAAGGACCATTAGTACCATCATTTAGGTTATCAAAAACAGTGATTTCAGTGCTGATACCAACAGAAGTTACTGATTCTGGTGTTCCAGCGAAAAATCCATCCTGAACCGTTAAAGGGATTCCCATTGCAGGGTCGTTATTTTGTAATACTTGTGGAGAATAGTTATTCACTGCATTATTTAAACCGTCATCCATCGATTTCATAATTCCGAAGTTGCCATTACAAGCTGCCCCTACAGATAACCATGAATCAATCATAACTGTATTTCTTGCTGCATTTGTTTTTGAAAAAGTTGGTGAAGTTGAACCACGATCTTCGTTATTCCAGAATAATGTAGTCGTTGAAATCTTCAAATCATGCCCCGGTACGCCATAAGCAGCCTGAAACTTATAGCCTGGCAACATATCAGCATAAATTCTGTACGTTACTGACCCTACTGGCAAAATTCCTCCGTCAAGATTAGCATTAGTATCGTTAGCGTCAGAAATATAATAGGTTTCAACTACAACATTTTCTAATCCGTTTTGAGCTTTAGAAACAAAGCCCGTAATAAGCAATAATGCAACTAGGTAAATTCTTTTCATCGTGGTTGTTTTTAGTGGTTTGTTAGGTATGACTTTTCAAGCCCCAAAATTCCAAACCTTACATGATGAAAAACGAAACAAAATATTATGTTTGGGTTAAGTACTACAAAACGCAAACAAGCATTCTTTACAATTTATTAACATTGAAAGGACTTTTTTTACTGTACAATAAAATTAACTTCCTCCGATTTGGACTTTGCTCCAACATAATCATGAATTACCGCATACACTTTTGCTATACCCTCTAATTGCGGATTCCAATTAAAAACAAATGGTGCTGCAAATACTTCTGATAACTTTACATCGTTAACATATAAATCCACTTTACGAATATTGTTATCCTTATCGCTAACTTTGAATTCAAATTTTTGCTTATCGTATTTTTTAATTTTATTATTCTTAACAACAGTAGCCCATTTAATTTCTGGAATGTTATTTTTTACCGCTGGATAGGTTAAATCAACCATTTGTAATTCAGAACCTTGAGGATTTTGAGCATAATAATTTTCTGTACTTCCAAATGGGGTTCCTAACTGCAGATTTAATTCAAATGATAACTGCCCGTCTGTTGTTAACTGTGCAATCAAAACTCTATTATTAGTATCTGTTCCGTATGCTCCTCCAAACGAAGCCCAAGAACCATTCTCAGTCATGAAGGCCTGCCCTTTAGCAGATGTATCGGTTTTAATATTTATAATTTCTAAGTCCGCTTTATCAATACCATAAAAAGAAACAACTCGTTGCGGACTACCCGCCATTAAACCATCGTACTTTGTTAATGGAATTCCTGCATCAGGGTTGTTGTTTTTCAAAATGCCATTTTTATTGGTAAATGAATTATAGGAATCTTCCGTTTTCAGAATTCCATAATCAGCGTCTGATCCAGCACCCATTGATATCCACGAATCAAGCATAGTTGTATGCTCTTCTAATCTAAATCTCGATACATTATTCGAAACAACTCCGCCATTGATAGTATTATTAAAGAAATAAGTAGTAGTAGCTATCTTCAGTGGATGCCCTGAAATACCATAAACCGCCTGTAAACTATATTTCGGTTTCATATCAACATAGATTCTATAAGTTACTGAACCAGGCTTCAAATAACCACCTTCTGTAATTTTAGCATCAGCTTCATCAGAGATATAATACTTCTCAACAATTATTGCTTCTAGTCCATTTTGAGCAAAAGAACACTTCCCAACTAAAATTAAAATCAACAGAATAATAATTCGCATAGCACAATGAGTTTAAGATGCAAAAGTCTAAGTCTAAATCAATTTTTAATTTAAGCCAATGTTAAGTTTATGTAAACTACTACATCAGAATAATAAATTAACATCGATTTTATACTATTTGTGGCTTAACATCTATCTTACTCTAATAATGTTAACATTTTATTGTGAACTACCCTTCTGATTAACCACTATTTGAAGAGGCATTAATCATTAGTTTCGCTAAACCGTTACACCACCAGTTTATGCAGTATAAATGATAAAAAGACTGACTTCGTTTTTTCATAAAGGCGATAAAGATTCTTCCTTTGTTCTGAAAAAGAGCTTTTTAGCACTAGCTGTTCGCCTAGGTGGTATGGTGGCGCAATATTTATTCATTTTTATTGTTGCACGTTTATACGGGCCTAAAGAGCAAGGCGCCTTTACCCTTTGCTTCACCGTACTTCAGCTGTTTGCTATTTTCTCGCAAATGGGATTAGATAATCGCTTAACAAGAATTATTGCAGCAAATAAAGAACAGACTGATAGTGCTGTTATCAAAACAACTTATTTACAATCGTTGCAGTTAACCCTATTTGCTTCATCAATATGGGCCATTGCAACTTTCTTTTCTGCACCTTTTATTGCAGGAACAATTTTTAGTAAACCAGAACTCACCGACGAGCTACAGCAAACCTGTATGGCCTTCGTTCCTTTTGTTATTATCGGATTAAACAGTGCAGGCTATCGTGGATTTAAAAACATGACTGGCTTTATGATTTTTAAAGCAATACAACCATTGCTGTCTGCTATTTTACTTTTGGTGCTTTTCTATATGAAATCAACTTGGGGCGTAGTACATGCCTACACGTTTGCAACAATAGGGACTTGTTTAGTTAGCATTATAACGTGGTGGCGCTTCAGTAATATTAAACAAGGTATTTACCAACCATCTTTAAATTGGAGTCAAATATTGGGCGAATCGATGCCAATGATGTTAACAGGCTCGATGTTTTTTATAATGGGTTGGACAGATAATATCATACTTGGTATATTTCGTCCTTCGGAAGAAGTTGGGATGTATGATGCTGCATTTAAACTTTCGACGCTTTCAGCAATTGTATTGCTCGCTATTAATGCAATACAAGCTCCCGTATTTTCAGAGCTATATCATAAAAAAGAAATAGTACGATTACAACAACTCATCATTAGATCAAATCGATTATTGTTTTTCACTTCATTGCCATTAACATTAGTGCTTTGTTTTTTCCCTTTTTCGATACTTGGATTTTTAGGCGAAGCATTTAAAGGTGCGTGGCTTGCACTGATAATTTTATCTATCGGAAACTTTGTAAATAGCATTACTGGTTCAATCGGAATTTTATTACAGATGTCGGGACATCAGAAACAGTATAATACAATTATTACAACAACTGCAATTGGCAGTATAGTGTTAAATATTGTTTTAATACCAAAATACGGACTATTAGGAGCCGCTATAACTTCTTCATCTGCAAAGATTATTCAGAATTTATTGTCGGTTGCTTATACTAAAAAAAATCTCGGAATACTTTCAATCTACTTACCAGGAATTGAAAAATTAAAAATGCTACGAAATAACAATGCAACAAAATAAAGAACCAAATTTTTTTGTGATTGGTGCTGCTAAGTGCGGTACTACTACGCTTTATAATTTCTTAGAGCAACATCACGAAGTTTATATGTCGCCAATAAAAGAACCACACTTCTTTTGCAGCGATATACGTATCGAAAATTTTAGTGATGAGTACAAAAAATATGTTGCATCAAGAGGCATCAATTTTAATGAGTACATAGAAAGTGATTTGAAAAAAAAGCACTGGGAATGGTACGTAGATACTTTTGAAGATTATCTTAAACTTTTTAAAAATGTAAATCAAGAAAAAGCGATTGGTGAAATAAGCAATGGTTATTTATTTTCTACAGTTTCTGCAAATGAGATTAAAGAAAAATATCCAGAAGCAAAGATTATTATGATATTACGTAATCCGGTTGAAAGAGCGTACTCGCATTATCTTGCTAATTTAAGAGATGGAAGAACAACGCTTTCATTCAGAAAAGAAATTGAATTCGATAATAAAAAAACTAGAAAGGGTTGGTGCATTTCTCATAATTACATAGAAATGGGATTGTATTATAACCAAGTAAAACGTTTTCTCGATACTTTTCCCAAGAATCAAATTTTGATTTTTTTAAATGAAGAATTAAAGTCTAATCCACAAAACGTTGGAGAAAGAATATTTGAATTTGTAGGAGTTAATTCACATGCACAAATTAACTATGGCGCAAAACAAAACGAAGCCAAAATACCTAAGTCGGCCAAATTGATTAAATTTTTAACTCAAACAGGTATAAAACGAAAAATTTTTCATTTATTGCCGGAAAGTATTAAAGTAAAAGTTAAGCCTCTCTTCTTCGAAAAAGGTGCTGTTCCTAAAATATCGCATGAGGATAAAAACTGGATGTTGCATTTTTTTGAAGAGGATATTAAAAAAACACAGACTTTAATTGAACGTGATTTAAGCAATTGGTTAAAATAAATGAAAGACAACACAACACATTTACCCAATTTACTTATTGGAGGTGTACATAAGGCAGGTACCACATCGCTACATACCTATTTATCGATGCACCCACAGGTATGTGGTTCATTAATTAAAGAACTTGCCTTTTTATTACCTGCACGTTATAACGAGGAAGTTCCAGGTAATGATGTATATGCTTCACATTTTAAACACTACAATGGAGAGAATTATATTTTAGAAACTACTCCATCTTATCTATACGGAGGATTACCATTAATTAACATTATAAAAGAAAGACTTGGTGATGATGTAAAAATTATTTTCATTCTTCGTGAACCAACAGACCGATTTATTTCTTTTTATCGTCATTGCGTTACTAAACTCGAAATTCCTGCAGATACAACGCTTGAACAATTTATTGATATGTCGGCAGCTCTTGATAGCGGAATTCGACAATCAAATGAAACAGATCATATCACTCAAGGATTAATTGAAGGTGATTATGCTGCATTCTTGCCGTTATGGATGGAACATTTTAAAGATCGTTTATTAATTATCTTTTTTGATGAACTTTCAAATGACACTCCAGGTGTAATGCAAAAAATTTGTCGTTGGCTCAATATTGATTTTTCGTATTTCAAAAAAGAAGATTTTACTGTAGAAAACAGAACCGTTGATTACAAGATTGCATTCATACATAAATTAGCACTTTGGGTAAACCATCATACAGAAACATTCTGGAGAAAGCATTACAAACTAAAACGTTTTATCCGTGGATTATACTATGGTATGAACGAAAAGAAAAATGATAGTAAAAGCAAAGGAGATGCTGCTACAATTGCCAGGTTACAAAAAATGTATGATGAACCAAACGAACGTTTAGCTGCAATGCTTAAAAATTTTCCAAATATTAATTTACCGTATTGGCTTCAACGATGAGTAATAAACCAGACTTCTTTATAGTTGGTGCGGCAAAATCAGGCACAACTGCTTTGCAACAAATTCTTGCAACGCATCCGTCTGTTTATATGTCGCCCATTAAGGAGCCAAACTATTTTTACAACGAAGTAGCTATATCGGATCTGCGATCGGGATTACAAGATAAATTAAAGAAAGAAAATGTAGAGCGATGGATTAAAGAAGGAATGAATGGAGAAATATGGAATGCATTTCTTAGAGATGAATCATTGTATAAAAAACTTTTTGAAAAAGCAGATACTAATCAAGTTAGTGGTGAAGCAAGTGTAAGTTACTTATACTCGCTTGAGGCCGCAAAAAATATTCATCAATATAATCCTAATGCTAAAATAATAATCCTATTACGTAATCCTGCAGAACGTGCATGGAGTCATTTTTTGATGGAAAA
>CAMBYJ010000097.1 GCA_945872015.1 Chitinophaga pinensis
ATTCCAAAATCGCTTAGTCCATTTAATTTCGATTTTCGTTCAATTGTTTTTTCCGTCAAATCATAACTATAAAAGCCGTCATCAGTTGCACAATAAATTTTACCACTTCCTTCTACTGATTTTTTTGCATGTATATAAGGCAAGTGCTCTCTCCAGTTGCCTATTTCGAAATTTTGAGCACTTAAGCATGTTGGATAACTTAGCATCATAACGAGTATAATAGCCGTTATTATTCTGCTTAATCTTGTTGCTGTTTGCATAGGCCACTAAATTAATCATATTCTGATTATCATAACATAGCTTTACTTTGGGTTTATCACTGAAAAAAGGAAATAAAAAGTTAATTTTGCAGCGCAACAATTTAAGCGTTTAAACTATGTTAAGATCACATACCTGCGGAGAATTATCATTAGCCAATCAAGGGGTGGAAGTTACTTTATGTGGATGGGTACAAAAATCAAGAGATTTAGGTGGCCTGACATTTATCGACCTTCGCGACCGCTATGGATTAACACAGCTTGCTTTTAACATGGATGTTAATGCTGATTTGTGCACGGCAGCTAGGAAGCTAGGAAGAGAATTTGTTATCAAGGCTTCTGGAGTTGTTAAAGAACGTGAAAGCAAGAACACCAAAATTCCAACGGGTGAAATTGAAATTATTGTTTCGTCTTTTGAAGTACTTAACGAAGCAATTACTCCACCTTTTACCATCGAAGAACAAACAGATGGCGGAGATGATTTAAGAATGAAATACCGCTATCTCGATTTACGTCGTTCGAATGTAAGAGCTAACTTGGAGTTACGTCATCGAATGGCTATTGAAACAAGAAATTACCTGGATGCACAACGATTTTTAGAAGTAGAAACTCCTGTCTTGATTAAATCTACGCCTGAAGGAGCTCGCGACTTTGTAGTTCCATCGCGTATGAACCAAGGACAGTTTTATGCACTTCCACAATCGCCTCAAACATTTAAGCAATTATTAATGGTAGCTGGCTTCGATCGCTATTACCAAATAGTAAAATGCTTTCGCGATGAAGACTTACGAGCAGACCGTCAGCCAGAGTTTACACAGATTGACTGTGAGATGAGTTTTATTGAAAGAGAAGATATTCTTCAAACCTTTGAAGGCTTAGTGCAGCATTTATTTAAGAAAGTAAAAGGAGTTGAAATCGGAACATTGCCACGCATGAGTTATGCAGATGCCATGAAGTATTATGGATGCGATAAACCTGACACACGTTTCGAAATGAAATTTGTGGAGTTAACTGATGTTGTAAAAGGAAAAGACTTTAAAGTTTTTGATGATGCCGAATTAGTAGTTGGTATTAACGCTAAAGGTTGTGCCGAGTACACGCGCAAGCAATTAGATGAGCTTACAGATTTCGTAAAGAAGCCACAAATAGGTGCAACAGGATTAGTCTATGCAAGAGTTAATAATGATGGCACAATCAAATCAAGCGTAGATAAATTTTACGATGCTGAATCTCTGCAAAAATGGGCTACATCTATGGGTGCTGTTGCTGGTGATTTGATTCTCATTTTAGCTGGCCCTGCCAATAAGACGCGCAAGGCGATGAATGAACTCAGATTAGAAATGGGTACACGCTTAGGATTAAGAGATAAAAATACATTCAGTTGCTTATGGGTTGTTGACTTTCCTTTACTTGAATATAATGAAGAAGTCAATCGTTATTTTGCAATGCATCATCCATTCACATCACCTCTTCCTGAAGATATGTCACTATTGGATTCTGATCCTGGCCAGGTACGTGCCAACGCTTACGATATGGTCATTAACGGAGTTGAAGTTGGTGGTGGGTCAATTAGGATTTATAATAAAGCTTTACAAGCACAAATGTTCTCTTTGTTAGGATTTACGAAAGAAGAGGCACAAGAACAATTTGGATTTTTAATGAACGCCTTTGAATTTGGTGCTCCTCCACACGGAGGAATTGCTTTTGGTTTCGATAGATTATGCTCTCTATTTGGTGGATCAGAAAGCATTAGAGATTTTATTGCATTCCCGAAAAATAATAGCGGTAGAGATGTAATGATTGATGCTCCATCGCTAATACATGATGAACAATTAAAAGAACTAGGAATAAAAATTTAATCATAAAAAAAGCGACAAAAAATTGTCGCTTTTTTATTTTATTTGATGGTGATCCTTCTTGATACTAAACCATTATCAGTTTGTATTTTAAGGAAGTAATATCCTGCTTTTTTATCTTCGAGATTTATGGTATATACATTTCCATTTGCATGTTCAGCCTCAATTTCTGCCACTTTATTTCCTAATAAGTCGAATACAGCAACTACAGGACTTTCGTTTTGCCCTTCAGATAATTTAATGTTGATTATTCCGTTAGATGGTTGTGGATAGATTGATATGTCACTTAGTGTATAGCTGATTCTTGAATTGTCGTCTGATTGAGCAAAAGCGTTGATAGAAAAAACACAGAAGAATAGAATGATTGGGAAGTAGAACTTTGCTTTCATAAATATTATTTTTTGATGCTATTTAAATAACAATAACCTTGCCGTTATTTGTTGTTATAGGTATTCATGGTAAGTGCAAGGCCCGCACTCACAAAACTCTTGATCATTTCTACTGCTGTTTCCACTCGAGGAGCGAGGTCTATACTCTCTGTGGTTGTCCAATGTCCGAGCACATAATCGACCTGTTTACCTTTGGGATAATTATTCCCGATTCCAAATCGTAAGCGGGCAAACTGTTCAGTCTGCAAGCATTCGATAATATTGGTTAATCCATTATGACCTGCTGAACCGCCAGAAGGTTTGATTCTTAAAGTTCCGAATGGTAGAGCAAGGTCGTCGGTAACAACTAATAGGTTTTCCTTTGGAATCTTTAGCTCCTGCAGCCAGTATCTTATCGCTTCACCACTTAGATTCATATAGGTTGTAGGTTTAATAATGGACACCTGTCGCCCTTTGAGTTTACCCTCTGCGATCCACACCTTTTTACCTGATGAAAAATCGGTATCTAATGATTTTGCTAAAGCATCGGCCACATCAAATCCAATATTATGTCGTGTATGGACATAATCAGGTCCTATATTTCCTAATCCTGCAATTAAATATTTCATAATTCAGTAAAAATACGAATAGAGGAGCGCTTTGGGCACCCCTCTATTGCTATTCTATGAAGCTATATTATTTTTTAGATGCTTCAGCTGCTTCAGCAGAAACATTACGAGTCATATTTACGCTTACAATTACGTTAGCTGGTGACTCTAATAAAGTTACTTCTGACAAATTCAAATCGCGAACACGGATAGCATCACCAATTTTCATTGGAGAAATATCTACTGAAATAAAATCAGGTAAGCTAGCTGGTAAAGCTTTCACCTTTAAACGGCGATACTTAGTTACCAATTTACCTCCCATCTTTACACCTTCAGAAGCTCCAGTTAATTTCACTGGAATGCTCATTGTTACAGGCTTATTATCAAACACCTGAAGGAAATCAGCATGAATAATAACATCCGTTACAGGATGATATTGAACATCCTGAATAACACATTGGTACTCTTTTCCTTCAACTGATAATTTCACCATGTGAACATCAGGAGTGTAAACAAGTCCTTTGAAAGATGATAAATCAGTAGAGAAATGAACTTGTTCTTCTCCACCATAAAGTACGCATGGAACCATTTCGCTACCACGAAGATTTTTTACCTCTTGCTTAGAGATGTTCGTGCGCTTTGCTCCATTAATTTCAATCGTTTTCATTTGGGTAATAATTATTCTTTTACAAATAGTGAACTTATAGACTCATATGCATACACCCTCTGAATTGCTTTTGCAAACAATGCTGATGTAGATAATTGTTTAATTTTTGTTGATTCTTTTCTAAGTGGGATTGTATCACAAACCACTAACTCAGTAAGATGTGAATTTTCTACTCTTTCATATGCTGCACCGCTTAATACCGGATGCGTGCAGAAAGCACGAACAGATGCTGCACCTGAATCAATTAGTAATCCAGCTGCTTTAGTTAAAGTTCCAGCTGTGTCAATAATATCATCAACTAATATTACATCTCTTCCTTTCACATCTCCAATAACGGTCATGCTTTCAATTTCATTTGCTCTCTTACGATGCTTATCAATAATAGCCATATCAGCATTAAAGTAAGAAGCATATGTACGAGCTCTATGAACACCACCCATGTCAGGGGCACAGATAAGCATATTTGGCAAATCTAAACTCTTGATGTATGGAACGAAGATGGCTGAAGCATCCATATGATCTACAGGAACATCAAAAAATCCTTGAATCTGAGGCGCATGTAAATCCATTGTCATGATTCGAGTCACTCCAGCAGCAGTAAGTAGATTAGCAACTAATTTTGAAGCAATTGCAACCCTCGGCTTATCCTTACGATCACTTCTAGCAAATCCGAAATAAGGTATAACTGCTGTGATATAATGTGCAGATGCTCTTTTAGCAGCATCGATTAACAATAATAGCTCGAATAAATTATCAGTAGGCGAAAAAGTGCTTTGGATAATAAACACATCACACCCACGAACACTCTCATCAAAAGAAGGCGAAAACTCGCCATCGCTAAATCTAACAACTTGTAAATCACCGAGTGCAACGCCATAATGACTTGCAATTTGCTCTGCAAGATACTTCGATGCTGTACCACCAAATATTTTTACCTGACGTGCCATAAGTTGATTTGGACTAGATTTTTTAGGGATGCAAAGAAAAGAAAAATATAGCTTAAGTCAAAGCGAATTAACAACCAATTGTTAAAATCCACGAAGAAAATTTAAAAATAGCTTTATACTTGTTTAGCACTTGATTTCAAATGGTTAACTACAAATAATTAAAATCATTTGGTTAGGCATAGGTATTTCCCTAATTTAGCCATCCCAAAACAATAAGAAGATAAAGTTTAATTGGTTGTCAATATGTTAGCCAGCCCTCTGAATGGTTAACAATTTTTAGAGTCGTAAAAGTGAGGGAGGTCCCTCATGTTACCAAACATGAGTAATGAGTACGACACCAAATTAAATTGTGTAGAGAGGATGAAATAACAAACTGCCCGGGTGGCGGAATTGGTAGACGCGCTGGTCTCAAACACCAGTGATAGCAATATCATATCGGTTCGACCCCGATCCCGGGTACGTAGTTTTTAGTCCTTCAGTAAATCCTTAATTTTTCACCTTCAAGACTTTTTCAAAATGACACATAGCTGTTATTTTCTGAATGTGAAAATTTATTGATTACCTGTGCGTTTGTGTTTTGCAAAACCGATTGAGATTAGCAAATAGAGAATAGCGAACACTTATGAAACTACTAAAAACTTCCGTCCCTTTATGGCTTGTATTAATAATTGTTGCCGGACTTGGTACTGGATCAATCTTTTCAATATGTGCATTTAAAAGTCGAAGCGTAGAGAAAACAAGCTCAAATTCAAATAATGATAATTGCGGAATTATTAGTTATAATTCTAGCAGGCACGGCGCTTTTACAAGACCTCTAATAATGGCCGATAGTCCTAACGAAAGTGTTGAACTATTCGACTTAAAAAGCAATTTTACTGAAGCCATCAATTCCGCAAGTGCATCCGGAAGTGTTAGTTCTGCTTCTGTTTACTTTCGTGATTTAAACTCAGGAAGGTGGATTTCAATTAATGGGAACGAACTGTACTCTATGGCGAGTATAATGAAATTAGTTGCAATGATGTATCATTTACATGTTGATGAAGTTAAGCCGGGCTGGTTAAATCAAAAAATCTTGGTTCAGAAAAGTCTAGTAGTTGATAACGTTCAAACGCAAGAAGGCCCTGAATTAGTCTTAGGTAAAGCCTACACAATTAAAGAACTAATCATTTACATGATTAAATACTCAAACAATAATGCAACAGCACACTTAAACTCTTTCATTGACTTTAACGATTATAAACTTTTCTTTTCTGATATCGGTCTTCCATTACCTGACCCAAAAGCAATAGATTACACACTAACAAGTGGTCAATGCAGTCGTTTTTTACAAGAACTTTATAATTCTTCTGTATTAACTAATAAAAATTCCGAATTTGCTTTATCGCTACTAACTGAATCAGTATACCGAGGAGGATTATTAAGAAATATTGCTGATAAGGATATTAAAGTAGCCCATAAATTTGGAGAACGCCTTTATCCTAATTCATGTCAAATACACGAAACTGCTATTTTCTATACGAATGAAAATCCTTTTCTTATTACTGTTTTAACCAATGGTAGCGACACAGCACAAGAAGCTACGTTAATTGGAAAAATTGGCAGTATTGCTGCCGATTACTCGAAAAACAAGTTGAACTAAGTAAACATTCCTGTTTTTAAAATTTTACTTTTGCACTGCAAAGTGTCTTGACTTTGATCTGAATTTCAAAATTTTCATGCACCCGAAATTTGCTTCGGCGAAAGCTCAGCACGGCGCATTGGATAGAATGATAGAAGTTAAAGAGTAAATATAAACTGTACCCATAGTTTACTTCGGCGAAAGCTCGGCACGGCGCATTGAATAGAATGATAGACGTTAAAGAGTAAATATAAACTGCACCCGTAGTTTGCTTCGGCGAAAGCTCAGCACGGCGCATTGGATAGAATGATAGAAATTAAAT
>CAMBYJ010000098.1 GCA_945872015.1 Chitinophaga pinensis
GATGCGCTGTCTGATAGGATTTATCTAAAGCGCCTTGCAAAGTGTCATCTAAAGACGTCACTGCAAATACTCTTCCTCCGTTCGTTACTACCTGACCGTTAGTAAGTGAAGTTCCAGAATGAAAAACGATGCTTTCAGAAGGTTTGTCTAATCCTTTTACTTCATATCCTTTTTCATAATTTCCAGGATAGCCGCCAGAAACCATTACTACGGTTGTTGCAAAGCGGGAGTCAATTTGTAAATCGATGGTATCTAATTGTTGTTTGCCTGTTGCTATCATCAGCTCCGCAAAATCGCTCTGAATACGAGGTAGAACAGCCTCTGTTTCCGGATCACCCATACGGCAATTGTATTCAATTACCAAAGGTTCTCCGCCCACATTCATCAAACCAATAAAAATAAAACCTTTATAATCGATTTGATCTTTTACTAATCCTGCTATAGTAGGTTTAACAATTTTGTTTTCCACTTTTTCTAAGAAAGCAGCATCTGCAAAAGGAACCGGTGATACTGCGCCCATACCTCCGGTGTTTAATCCCGTATCGCCTTCGCCAATGCGTTTATAATCTTTTGCTGATGGAAGTAGTTTGTAATTTATACCATCGGTTAAAACAAAAACAGAAAGTTCAATGCCTTTTAAAAATTCTTCAATCACTACTTTCTCTCCTGCCTTTCCAAATTTACCATCGCCTAACATCGATTTTAATTCTTGTTTGGCTTCGTTGATGTCATCAATAATTAAAACACCTTTACCAGCAGCTAAGCCATCTGCTTTTAAAACGTAAGGCGGGATTAATGTTTCTAAAAATTCATAACCTTCTTCTAATTTCGAATACGTAAAACTTTTATAAGCTGCTGTTGGAACAGCATGACGTTGCATAAATTCTTTACTGAAATCTTTGCTGCCTTCTAACTGCGCTCCTGTTTTCGAAGGACCAATTACAGGAATGTTTTTTATCTCATCATCAGCTTGAAAAAAATCAACAATGCCATTTACCAATGGATCTTCAGGACCAACAACAACTAAATCGATTTGCTCTGATAGGACAGTATTTTTTATCGCTTCAAAATCATTTACACCAATAGAAATATTTTTACCGCAAGAAGCAGTCCCAGCATTACCTGGAGCAATAAATAGTTGTGTGCAATGTGTGCTCGCGCTTAATGAACGTGCAAATGCATGTTCGCGTCCGCCAGATCCTAATAATAAAATTCGCATAAGAATGATTTAGTTGATTAATCAAATAACTGCTACGAAATTAGTTATTCAACTTCAAAAAAATCTAAACCACAAATGATTTATTCAACAACAAAACGACTCACCGATAATTGGGAATGTGTGCGTGTATGCAAGAAATAAATACCCGAAGAAATATTTGTTAACGGAATCGTAAACTCATCATTGAAATTACCAATTCCATTATCAATTAATTGTCCGTTGATATTGTACAACAAATACTCTTCAATCGGATCGCTGTCAGATTTAATAGTGATAAAACTCTTCGCAGGATTTGGATAAACCTGTATTGAAGTATTATTACTAATTGCTTCTAATCCTGTAGT
The DNA here is from genome assembly GCA_945872015.1 of Chitinophaga pinensis. Lineage (GTDB taxonomy): Bacteria > Bacteroidota > Bacteroidia > AKYH767-A > OLB10 > CAINEC01. Next base: position 1,564 of record CAMBYJ010000098.1, read on the forward strand.
GCTACATGTACCTGGCATATTCAAATCAAGCCAGAATAATCGGGTAGAAATCCAGTTTTTAAGTTTAGTAATTTCTCCTGCATACGTGGTAGGAATAGGAGAGGGGTTCGGCCAAACATAAGTCCCTAGAATTGGCCATTGCTGAAAATTTCTATCCTGTCCTTCCTGCAAATACAAAGCAATGGAATCGATGTAACTATTAATATACGTAGTACTGAAAATTGTATTTCTCAATTGGGTATAGCGACATTTAACTTTGTTTCGATAAATCGGATCGTTTAGTAAGCGTGCCCACCAGAACGGTACCTGAAAACCAGAGGTGCTGCAATTATAGGTGTAGCTCCATCCTGTTTGATTTTGCCCACCGCAATAATCGGCATTACCAAAAGCAATATCGTAATCCCATACTGGTCCTGCACACAAGCGATTGCCTTTTGTAATTTTTTCTTTGTACAAATAAGAACTGATACGATAGCCATCAACATTTTTCGATAGTTCATTAATCAGAAAGAAATCGATGAACGTACTATCGTTGATGTATTTGTAATATCCATTAATAGGGTCCGTAAACTGTGGGGCATGTAATGCTTGCTCAAAGCTATCTACAAAAGCTTGTATGTAATTGGATTGTTCCGTTGTGATTTCTACTTCATCAGGATAGTCATAAAGTATAAAAGGTATATCGCCATTATTGACAGGAGGGAAAGCCGAACTAAATCCACCGGCACCGCTACTGCCAGTTGCTTTATCTACTTTTAGGATATACCCACCCGTTATATCTACAGCACTCGTATCAAGTGGAGTTAGTTTGGAAATATCAACGCGGTTATTATCACGCTTTATTTTTTCCATCAGAATATAAACACCAACATACACATTATTAATAAACACTTCTGCATACTTTGTTCTTGATGCATAATGTCCCATTTGATTAAACAAATGATATGAAGTAACATTTCTTAAAAATGATTTATCAGTATAGTTAGCATTTAATATCCAGTCACTTTCTTTTGGAAAACCTAAAATGGAAGTATCTATTTCATTACCTAATGAATCCCATGTTTCAAAGCCCAGCGATTTTTTAGGAAACATTTGTGAGGAGGAGCCTCGTACTTCAACCCCGATGTTTCCTTCGTATGCGTAAATCGTATCGGTAATATAATTTCGTATACCCGCACCGTTATCAATAATCTGCATGTTAGCTAATATCTTGGGTTCATCTTCAATTGCTTGCCCCATGGTATTAATTTTAATGATTGGCAAATTGCTTGAAGTAAATGGAAACGGTTGTCCTGTATTTGCTCCAAAGGTTATCGACCAGCTGTTTACAATACCTGCATCTTGCGGGTAAGTATCTATAATGTAGAGCTGCCATGTTCCATTCGGATTTAATCCGTTATTAACTACATACAGCGGACTTTCAGGACGGAAGCTCCCTGTGAAAGGTGCGTTGCCAGAAGAAATATAGTTAGGCGATAAATCGGTTAGGCAAGTATTCGTATAGTTTTGTCCACCGCCACCATTGCCTGTAGTTAGTTCGATATAAGTATTGTCTGGTGCAATTAATAAAATATTTAAATCGCCAACATAGCCATGAGTTATATTTAAACAAACAGATTCAATTCCGAAAGTATTGCTCATAGCTGTTTGGGGTACACCCGTAACCGTTAGTGGAAAAACTATGGCTGTTTGATTGTCAGGAATTGGTCCACCACCGCCAATAAATGTTTGCGCGAAGGAGGTTTGAAATATTAAACACAGAAGGAATGGGAGTACATATTTTTCCATCGGGTAACTGGCGAAGGATAAAAATACAAAAAAAGCACTGTTATCTGAGCCTTTCGGTCCCTGAGGCTCTTGGTTACTGAGGCCCTCGAAGTACGAAGGGTGAAGGGCTAGGGTTCGAGAGCCTCACCCACCATCTTTTTAATCGAGTTTTAATACTGCGAGAAAGGCTTGCTGGGGAATCTCTACACTGCCTACCTGACGCATACGTTTCTTTCCTTCTTTCTGCTTCTCTAATAATTTACGTTTACGCGAGATATCACCACCATAACATTTCGCAGTTACGTCTTTACGCAATGCTTTAATAGTTTCGCGCGCTATAATTTTTGCTCCAATAGCAGCTTGAATTGCAATCTCAAATTGTTGACGAGTAATTAACTCTTTTAATTTTTCGCAAATCTTTTTACCAAAGTTAAATGCGTTGTCACGGTGAATCAATGCCGATAATGCATCTACTGGTTCTCCGTTTAATTTGATATCAATACGTACTAAATCACTGGCTTGATAACCGATTTGATGATAATCGAATGAAGCATATCCTTTTGAAATCGATTTTAACTTATCATAAAAATCAAATACAATTTCTGCCATTGGCATTTCAAAAATCAACTCAACACGATCAGTAGTTAAGTAACTCTGGTTTTTAATGATGCCTCGTTTATTAATACAAAGCGACATGATTGGTCCGATAAATTCCGACTTAGTAATGATTGTAGCTTTGATATAAGGTTCTTCAATACGATCCATTCTGCTTGGATCCGGGAAGTCGCTTGGATTGTTTACTATGTAATCAGTTCCATTAGAAAGGTAAGCATGATAAGATACGTTAGGAACCGTAGTAATTACCGTCATGTTAAACTCACGCTCTAAACGTTCTTGGATAATTTCCATGTGCAACATACCAAGGAAACCGCAACGGAAACCGAAACCTAAAGCTGCTGATGATTCTGGTTCGAAAACCAAGGATGCATCATTCAACTGAAGCTTTTCGATACTTGCTCTTAACTCTTCGTAATCTTCGGTATCAACAGGATAAATTCCGGCAAATACCATTGGCTTCACATCTTCAAAACCTGCAACTGCATCTAAACAAGGATTGTTAACAGTTGTAATGGTATCTCCAACTTTTACTTCTTTTGCATCTTTAATTCCTGAAATGATATAGCCTACATCGCCTGTTTTAACAACATCGCGCGGTGATTTATCCAATTTCAAAATCCCGATTTCATCGGCTTTGTAATCACTCTTTGTAGCCACGAACATTACATGGTCGTTTTTACGAATCTCTCCATCAAGTACTTTAAAATAAGCAATAATTCCTCGGAAGCTATTGAAAACTGAATCGAAAATTAACGCTTTCAATGGTGCATTCGGATTTCCTTTTGGGGCAGGAACACGATCAATGATAGCCTTTAAAATATCGAGTACCCCCATTCCTGTTTTACCAGAAGCTGGAATAATCTCGTCGCGATCGCAGCCTAATAAATCGACAATCTGATCCTTAACTACTTCAGGCTCTGCACTTGGCAAATCGATTTTATTCATTACTGGAATGATGGTTAAATCATTCTCAAGGGCAAGGTATAAGTTCGAAATTGTTTGTGCTTGAATTCCCTGAGCTGCATCTACAATTAATAAAGCTCCTTCGCAGGCAGCAATAGAACGAGAAACTTCGTACGAAAAATCAACGTGGCCAGGAGTATCAATTAAGTTTAAAACATATTTTTTCCCATCCAATTCATAGTTCATTTGAATCGCATGACTCTTTATGGTAATTCCGCGTTCGCGCTCAAGGTCCATATCGTCAAGCACTTGCGCTTGCAAATCTTTCTTAGAAACAGTTTGTGTGTATTCTAACAGGCGGTCGGCTAATGTCGACTTACCGTGGTCGATATGGGCAATAATGCAGAAATTACGAATGTTTTCCATGGGCAACAAAGGTAGGTTTTTAAGACTGAATAATCTAATATGATTATTTAAGTAATGGTAATCCAATGATAGCAAGAGCCGCAATTGCAATGAGAATATCATAATCAAATAAAAAATTTTCAATTCATGCATAAAACCAAACACGTTATTTGGTGTTAATCAATTACGCATCTATCTTTGCCGTATGAACCAAGAAGCACAAGCATCCGAAGTTGTAAAAAAACAGCCCTGGAAAACCCGATTAAAACAAATTGGGTGGATTGGCTTCTTCTTTTTCTTGATTAAAGGCTTGATTTGGTTAGGTCTTGCAGCCTGGTTTCTCAAAGATTGATAAATTTAACTAACTGATTTTTAGAGAAAAGTAAAAAGTTGGATGGGGCATGCAACCATTCCTTCTAAAATTGCATCTATGTCTTTACAACAGCCCTTAACAATGACCGATGAGCAAATCGCTTCAGGATGTAAAGCGTCAGACGCGTTAGCTCAGAAAGCATTGTATGATAAGTTTTCGAGGAAGATGTTTGGGGTTTGTTTACGATACGCGAAGGGAAGGGAAGAAGCAGAAGATTTTTTGCAAGATGGGATGGTAAGTATATTTCAGCGTATTAGTTCTTTTAATCAGGAAGGTTCCCTGGAAGGTTGGGTAAGAAGAGTGGTAGTGAATACTTGTTTAGAGCATCTGCGAAAGCAAAAGCTGCAATGGGTAAACATTGAAGAAGTAGAAGAAAGCGCAGATGAAGGATTTACGATGGAAAAAATCAACGTAAAAGATCTGCTCGAAGTAATTAACGCCTTACCAACAGGATTTAAAGCAGTTTTTAACTTGTATGCGATAGAGGGATTTACGCATAAAGAAATAGCAAAGCTGTTATCCATTTCCGAAGGAACGAGTAAATCGCAATATGCAAGAGCAAAGGCGGTGCTGATTAAAAGAATAGAACAAAAAACAATTATTACCGGATCATCGGTTAACGAATAAAAAAGGAACATGAAAAATTTTGAAGACCAATTAAAAGATGCGTTCGATGGCTTTGAGCCAAAGGCGCCGTCTTCTGTTTGGAATCATGTTCAGCAGTCGATAAAAAGTCCTGCGGCACCTGCTGCGGCTACTAAAGTAATCACTGCTAAATTAGGCTGGATAGCCGCAGCCGTTATTACTACTGGAATTGCAGTTACGCTATTAGTGGTTAAACCTTGGGCTAGTAAAAATAATACAAGTTTAGTTCCTACTGTTCCTGTAAAATCAGAGGTAAATACATCCGTTGAGAC
>CAMBYJ010000099.1 GCA_945872015.1 Chitinophaga pinensis
ATGAGTTTGAATTAGTCCAAGAGATATCATCACGTGGAAGCAGTAAGCAAGATGCTCTTCTAGGAACAAAAGAGCTTCAATATAAAATTAATCAAACGGACAGCTCTATTTCCCTATCTAACTATTATAGCATTTTACCAGGCAAAAAATTCCGTGGACAATCACTTCATTTAATCTTGAAAGTACCTAATGGCAAGTCTGTTTATTTAGGCAACGACCTCGAATTACTATTAAATGATATAAAAAACACCACCAACATGTACGATGGCGATATGACCGATAAAATCTGGACGATGACAGGTGGTGGATTAGAATGTACTAGTTGCAACCCGAATTACAGTGAAGAAAAAAAGAATAAAGAGGAAACCAAAATCCAGGTAAATGTGAATGGGAAAGAAATAAAAATTCAAGAAGATGGCGACTCCTCCAACAGCAAGAATGTAAATATTCGTATTGGGAAATAATAGCTTCTTATTACTACCGTTAGTTGTTAGAAGTAATTGACAATTAACGGTAGTTATTTTATTTAATATTCGTTGATTTCGCTCTTGGTATTTTAAAAATCCTTTTTACTTTTATCCACATGAAATTCAACCTGAAAAAAGTCAACTTTAAAAAACTAGTCCCTTATTTAAAGAACCGGTATTTTATGACTGCTTTCGTATTTTTAATCTGGATGACTTTCTTCGATAAAAATGACATGTTTACTCTTTATAGCTACAGAAGTGAACTCGGCAAACTAAAAACCGATAAAGCATACTACACTTCAGAGATAGAGAAAAACAAGGCTGATATGCAAGAGCTAATGTCGGACCCCGAGCATCTCGAAAAGTATGCGCGTGAACATTATCTGATGAAAAAAGATAACGAAGACATTTTTTTATTCGTGAATGACTCTACCAATGAAGAAGTAAAATACGAAGAGTAATTAACCTCCCGTATATTCTCCAAATACTCCACGCATTACATCACAAACTTCACCTAATGTTGCATACGCTTCAACAGCGTCCAATATTTTAGGCATTACATTACTTCCATCAATAGCCGCTATTTCTAGAGCCTGTAATGTTTCTTTCACACGTTCATTATCTCTGTTCGCTTTTACATGATTGATTTTATCAATCTGTATCTGACGAATAGTATCATCAACAGTAAAAAGATTTTCGAATGGAGGTTCTTCAATGGTAAATTTATTGACACCTACAATTACTTTATCACCTGATTCAATATCACGCTGATATTGATAGGCCGATGCAGCAATTTCTTTTTGAATATAGCCAGCTTCAATTGCAGCTACAGCACCACCCATCTCATCAATCTTATGAATATACTCCCAGGCTTTTTCTTCTACTTCATTGGTCAGAGCTTCAACATAATGACTTCCACCTAATGGATCAACTGTCATTGTAGCACCACTTTCAAAAGCAACAATTTGCTGCGTACGTAATGCAATTCGTGCAGCTTCTTCGGTTGGTAAAGCAAGTGCCTCATCAAATCCGTTTGTATGCAACGATTGTGTGCCTCCTAGCACTGCGGCTAATGCCTGAACTGTTACACGAACAATATTATTTTGTGGCTGTTGTGCAGTTAATGTTGAACCTCCTGTTTGCGTATGAAAACGCAACATCATTGCACGCGGATCTGTTGCGCCTAAGTCGCTAGTAATCTTTGCCCACATCTTACGCGCCGCTCTAAACTTTGCAACTTCTTCAAATAAATTATTATGCGCATTAAAGAAGAACGATAATCGCTTAGCAAAAACATTTATATCAAGTCCTTTGTCGATTGCTGCTTGTAAATAAGCTTTACCATCTGCTAACGTAAATGCTAATTCCTGAACGGCATTAGCTCCTGCCTCACGAATATGATAACCAGAAATTGAGATCGTATTCCACTTTGGCAGCTCTTTACTGCAGTATTCAAAAATATCAGTAATGATGCGCATGCTTGGCTTAGGAGGATAAATATAAGTACCTCTTGCAGCATACTCTTTTAAAATATCATTTTGTATTGTACCAGAAATATTTGCCAAGTTTGCACCTTGCTTTTTTGCTAGCGCGATATACATACACAACAACACTGACGCAGATGCATTAATGGTCATGGATGTAGTAATTTTCTCCAATTCAATTCCTTTGAAAAGGATTTCCATATCCGCTAACGAATCAATGGCAACACCAGCCTTTCCTACTTCACCGTCTGATAAATCGTGCGTAGAATCATAACCAATTTGCGTAGGTAAATCAAATGCAACAGATAATCCTGTGGTGCCTTGATTTAACAAAAAATGATAACGCTCGTTACTCTCTTCTGCGGTACTGAAACCAGCGTACTGACGCATTGTCCATAATTTCCCTCTATACATATCCGGCTGCACTCCACGTGTGAAGGGGAATTTACCGGCATCGTCACCACCATCTGATTTGTAAATACGGTTGACTTCAATACCTGAATCGGTAGTTATTTTTTTTGTTGTATCGTTCGACATTGCTTAAAATAATTGTGCTACTTCTGATTTTAAAATAGCTAATGCTTTTTGTGTAGCGAAATTTTCGCTTGCTAATACTTCATTAAAAAAATGTTCGCTTAATTCATGTGCAGGCGAATCAGGATTAATGGCTAATGCAGAGCGATTAATCTGATTAACTACATCCTCTTTCGTATTACGAATGATATTCCATAATGCTGGAGAAATATAAATCTGCATAGCTAAATTATGTTCGAATTCATCGCGCACCATTGTAATTAACGAACGTTGAAAATCACGTACAGTCATTCCATGAGTGTATTGATTCAGCAACATATGATTTGGCGAAATACGCTCGAGGTACAAAGCCATTCGTTCGTATGCTTGTAAGCGAAGATGCAATGTATCCTTTTGGTTAGAAATTTTAATATCCAACAGTTTTAAATTCTGTTCGCGTTGTAAAAATTTCTTGATTAATAAATAAGCAGTTGAAGCCACTACCAAAGGAGGCAGAGTAAATACAATCAACATCGTAATATCATTCGACAAATTCATAGTAAAATTTTGATGGTCAAATATCGTAAAAATGGGTGTGACTTTTCCCTTCTCGATACAGGTATTTTTGCCCTATCCTATTATCATTAATAGGTCATATTTGACATGGTTTATTTAAACCTCTCATTTTGAGTGATAAAGGACAATAAAAATGTTCATTTTAGAGGAACAGATGGCCACTTTTTTTGATATTTTTGTTTTCTCTATAGAGCTATATGAATTACTTATCGCAACGAATTAACGAACTTGAAGAATCAGCTACGATTGCTATGGCAAGACTAAGCCGCGAACTTCAGGAACAAGGTCATGATATTATCAATTTAAGTTTAGGTGAACCTGACTTTGTAACGCCTCAGGATATCCGCGAAGCTGCAAAAAAAGCAATCGACGATGGATTTACTTTTTATCCTCCTATTGCTGGTTATGCTGATTTAAGAAAAGCGATTAGCGAAAAGTTTAAACGTGAAAACAATCTTGATTTTGGACCAGACCAGATAGTAGTATCAACGGGTGCAAAGCAAAGTATTGCTAACGTAGTGATGAGTTTAGTAAATCCCGGGGAAGAAGTTATCATACCTACTCCTTATTGGGTTTCTTATTCACAAATTATAAAATTAGCTGGTGGTGTCCCTGTTTTTATTAATACTTCTATTGAGACTGATTTCAAACCAACAGCTGATCAAATCAAAAATGCAATTACTCCTAAGACTAAATTGTTGATGTTTTCTTCACCTTGTAATCCTACAGGGTCGATGTATACAAAAGAGGAATTAAAAGGCATTGCAGAAGTAATATTACCTCATCCACAAATTTTTATTTTATCGGATGAGATTTATGAGCATATTCGTTTTGAAGGCACGCATGAAAGTATTGCGCAGTTCGATTTTATCAAAGAGCGTGTAATAATCGTAAATGGAGTATCGAAAGGATATGCAATGACAGGATGGCGAATTGGCTATATCGGTGCAAGCAAAGAAATTGCGAAGGCATGTGATAAAATGCAAGGACAGTTTACTTCTGCTGCATCATCTATTGCACAAAAAGCTGCAGTAAAAGCAATCAGCACCGACTGGAGTGAATATGCTTATATGCGTGACCTATTCTTAAAAAGAAGAAACCTTGTGCTTGATTTAATGGCGCAAATTCCAGGATGGAAATTTAATAAGCCGAGTGGTGCATTTTATGTTTTTCCAGACGTTACTTATTTCTTTGGAAAATCAGATGGAACAACAACTATTCATACAGCAAGTGAACTTTGTATGTATTTACTGAAAGAAGCAAAAGTTTCTTTGGTAACAGGAGAAGCCTTTGGTGACGATCGTTGTATTCGTATTTCATATGCAACATCTGAAGAAATACTTACTGAAGCATTAAACAGAATAAAATCGGCATTAGCCAAACTCCAATAATTAATTTATCGTAGGTGAATAATATTCAACAAGTATTCGATTCGTTTAACAATTTAAAAGTACTCATCATAGGCGATGTGATGGTAGATGCTTACCTATGGGGAAGTGTTGATCGTATTTCACCGGAAGCACCAGTGCCCATCGTAGCAGTGAAGAAAAGAGAAAATAGATTAGGAGGCGCGGCTAATGTGGCAATTAACATTCAATCGATGGGAGCTATTCCTGTGCTATGCTCGGTTATAGGCAACGATAGAAATGGAGAGGAGTTAATTGCATTGATGAAGGAGTTAAACATGTCGACTGATGGAATGATTCAATCATCAGAAAGAGTTACAACTGTTAAGACACGTGTTATTGGCAACAATCATCAATTGCTTCGAGTAGATGATGAAGTCATGCATGATTTATCATCGAAAGAGCAATCAGCGATTTTACATGTTATTCAAAAATTAATTGAAAAAGAAAAACCTGCTGTTGTTATTTTTGAAGATTACGACAAAGGAGTATTGAATGCTGATTTGATAAAAGAAGTAGTTTCGCTTTGTCAAAAATCAAACATCCCGACTGCTGTTGATCCGAAGAAGAAAAACTTTAATGCCTATATCGGTGTTGATTTATTCAAGCCGAACCTAATTGAATTAAAGCAAGGCGTTAAAGTGGATTTTAAGAAACCCGATTTAGAAACATTAAGTACTATTTGCGAACCATTTAGAAATGAGCAGCAAATAAAAACGATGATGGTAACATTATCCGAACATGGTGTTTATATCGGAAATGAAAAATCAAAAACAATTATACCTGCACATGTAAGAAATATTTCTGATGTTTCGGGTGCAGGCGATACCGTTATAAGTATTGCAGCTTTGTGTCTAGGTTTAGGACTTAGTGAAACAATGATTGCCTCGTTAGCGAATTTAGCTGGCGGACTTGTATGTGAACAAGTGGGCGTTGTGCCAATCAATAAAGATTTATTAAAGAAAGAAGCCGAGCAATTATTAGCATGACCGTAATCCCACAAAACTATAAAGGATCATCTAAACGCGAACGCGTTGAAGATATGTTCGACCGTATTGCACCAAAGTATGATTTACTGAACAAAGTTTTGTCGGTAGGCATTGATAAAGGGTGGAGAAAAAAAATGGTGGCAGAGTTAAAACCTTTGCAACCTAAAAAAATGCTTGATATCGCTACAGGAACTGCAGATGTTGCCATCGCATGTATGCAACTCCAACCTTCACATATTACTGGAGTTGATATTTCAGCGTTGATGTTAGCGGAAGGCCAAAAGAAAATTGAAGGATTATGTTTTGCAAAACAAATAACTTTACAGCAAGCAGATTCTGAGAATTTGCCATTTGAAGATAATTCTTTCGATGCAATTACCGTAGCATTTGGTGTGAGAAACTTTCAAAACTTAGATAAAGGATTAAGTGAAATGTTGAGAGTCTTAAAGCCCAATGGCAAAGTAGTCATACTTGAATTTTCACAACCTGAAAAATTTCCAATAAAACAATTTTACAACTTCTATTCTAAATACATTTTGCCAACAATTGGTCAATTGGTATCAAAAGAAAGAGCCGCTTATGAATATCTGCCGGAATCAGTCGCAGCATTTCCATACGGACAAGAATTTGTAAAAATTATGAATCGTAATAATTTTGTTAACTCTAAATGCGTTCCTCTTACGTTCGGAATTGCAAGTATCTACGTAGGAAGTAAAAATTAAATGAAAAAATTCGTCTTATTCTTTTTGATTATTTTATTCATTACTGCTTCGATTGAAACAGTCAATGCACAGCGTATTATTGTTAAAAATCAAGAGAAATATGATAAGCAATGGGTTCATTTCGGATTCTTGCTTGGCACAAACAAAACAAACTTTAAAGTATCGAGAACAGAAAATTTATTACAAAACGACAGTGTACTTTTTCTTTCTGCAGATGGGCAAACTGGGTTTGATTTAGGCATTATCTCCAACTTACGAATAGCAGAGAATTTCGATTTGCGATTTACACCGATGCTTGCATTTTCGCAACGCAACATGAACTACAATATGACGCTGAAGGTGGCAGGAACTGATGTAGTGACGAAGAAGATTGAATCTACT
>CAMBYJ010000100.1 GCA_945872015.1 Chitinophaga pinensis
TCACGTTCCCTAATCTTCCTCCAGGGAAATACACCTTCGAAATTGAAGCATCTGTTAATAATCGTTTTATTAATCCTTCTACAGCAAATTATTCTTTTAAAATAAATAAGCCGTTGACGAAGCAATGGTGGTTTATTACATTAGTTATATTATTATGTGCTGGTGGTTTAATTTGGTATATCCGCGACCGTGATATTCGTTTCAGAAATATGGAAGCCATGAAAAAGGAAAAGATGGAATATCAATATGAAACACTTAAAAGCCAGATTAACCCTCATTTTCTCTTTAATAGTTTCAATACCTTAATAAGTATCATAGAAGATAGTCAGGATAAAGCAGTTGATTATGTAGAGACACTCTCTGATTATTTTCGAAGTATGTTGAACTATCGTGATAAGGACGTTATTCGTTTATCTGAAGAGTTAGATATAGTGAGTGCATATTTTTATTTACAACAAAAACGTTTTGGCGAACACCTCAAGCTAAATATTAATGTTGCTTCAAGTATTAAAGAAGAATTTTCTGTTCCACCATTATCAATACAGTTATTAGTTGAAAATGCAATTAAGCATAATGCGGTATCGCATGAAACGCCGTTACAAATCGACATTACACTAAATGATAATAATCAGTTTCTAGTTGTTTCGAATAATTTAAATCCGAAAAAGACACACGACCCATCAACAGGTATCGGATTAAATAATATTTTTAGCCGTTATAAAATACTAACCGAACAGGATGTTACCGTTATCCGAACCGATAAACAATTTATAGTAGAATTACCACTAATTAAATCACAACATGAGAATTCTGATTATCGAAGATGAAACGCCAGCGGCTGATCGCCTGAAAAAAATGATTTTGGATTTTGAACCAACAGCAGAAATCACAAGCAACTTAGTAAGCATTGCTTCGTCTGTAAAATGGTTAAAAGAAAATCTTGCTCCCGACTTAATTTTTATGGACATCCATTTATCTGATGGAGATAGTTTCGAAATTTTTAACGAACAGGAAGTTACATCGCCTGTTGTATTTGTTACAGCATACGATCAGTATGCGTTAGATGCTTTTAAAGTCAATAGTATTGATTACTTATTGAAACCCGTTAAGAAGGAAGATTTATCGAGAGCCCTTGAAAAGTTCAAACAGCGTGGTAGTTCCAATTTGCAGCAAATGATGGATTTGCTAAAGCAAATGAATATTACACCATCAAAAAAAGAAACACAAAAAAGAATTGTAATCCGCTATGGCGATACAATTAAGATGGTAGAAATAGCAGATGTTGCTTATTTCTATACAGAAGATAAAATCAACTTTTTATGTACGAAAGATAATGTACGTTATCCAATTGATCAGAATTTAGATGAACTGGAAAACATGGTAGATGGCGCGGTTTTTTTTAGAATTAACAGACAGTACATTATCAATATAAACGCAATTGATAAAATGCTTGCGTGGTCTAAATCACGAGTAAAAGTGATATTAAAACCAGCTTGCGAAAATGAAACAATTGTTAGTACAGAACGCTCGCCTAATTTTAAAGAATGGCTTACCGGTTTAAAAAATTAAAATCAATATAATCCCTTTCAACGCTTTAATTAACCCGCTCGGCAACATGCGTGAATCAAATTCAAATTGTGACATTATCTTTACAAAAAATTAAGGTCTATGAATATCAGGTTTCGCATTTTAAGTTTGATGTTTTCACTTTTCGTAATGACTTTTTACGCATGTGAGCATGATTCATCAGTAACAATAAACGGGAACAATGGGGGCGGGAATGGGAATGGTAACGGTAACAATTCTTTGCCCCCTTGTGACCCGGATACGGTTTACTTTGAGCAGGACATCCTGCCACTTTTAGTTTCTAACTGCACAATGTCTGGTTGCCATAATTCAGCATCTTCTGCTGATGGAATCGATTTAAGTTCATACGCAGCAGTTATGAGCTCAAATGTTATAAAGCCAGGTCAGGCATCGAATAGCGACTTGGTTGAGGCCATTACAGAAACAGATCCTAATAAGATAATGCCTCCTCCTCCAATGTCTGCATTGCCTTCTGCTCAAATTAATTTGATTAAAAAGTGGATAAATCAGGGTGCATTGAATTTGAAATGCGATAATGGTTGTGATACTACCAATGTTACTTATAATAGTACAATAAAGCCACTATTGCAAAATAGCTGCACTGGTTGTCATAATGCTTCAAGTGCGGGAGGTGGTTATAATTTAACTAATTATGCCGATGATGCTTCGGGAAATATGGGTGTGCAATCTTCTGCTTTAAATGGTTCTTTATCGGGTTCTGTAAATCATACTGGTTCGTTTTCGAACATGCCTAAAGGTGGGTCTAAATTGCCACAATGCAAGTTAGATCAAATAAGAATATGGGTTGACGCCGGTGCGCCAAATAATTAATAACTTTGCCACATGAAAGTTTTTTTGTCCGTCTTGTGTGTATTCGTGATATCTTGTCTTACAACAGGTTGTTATTATGATAACGAGGAATACCTTTATGGTTCTTGTGATACAACTACTGTAACTTTTTCAAAAGATATAAAGCCAATCCTTGATGCTAATTGTATTAATTGCCATAGCGGTGGGTCCATTAATTTAACTACCTATGATGGAGTGAAAGCTAAGGTAAGCGACAGTACGCTTTATAAATCTATTTCCTATTCGTACTCTGGCGCAAGTTCATCTAAGAATATGCCCTCATCTGGTAAGTTAGATGATTGCTCAATTAATAAAGTAAAAGCGTGGATTGACGAAGGCGCAATAAATAATTAAAACATGAAAAATAAAAAAGTAATCATTGTTATTTTAGCTCTTGTTGCTTTAATTGGTGGGTATGCATATTATTATGTAACCAAAGATGAAGTTGGTCTTGCAGAAACAACAGCAGATTTTACAATTTCTTGTGATGATATTTTTAAGGAATTTACAGCGAATAAAGATGCATCAATGACAAAATACAGTCGTAAAACAGTAGCATTAAGTGGTAAAGTGAGCTCAGTAGAAAAGGCAGGGGAGAATGTAACTGTTGTTTTTAATACGACCGCCGGAGATGGTATTATCAGATGTTTACTTGATACGCTTGATGCACCTAAACTACAAGCTAAAAATGGAGATATGCTAAAACTAAAAGGTTCATATACTGGTTTTGAAGATGATTTAATGTTTGTTTCAGTACCTGAACTTAGTTTTAACCGATGTGTTATTATGCCTAATTAAAAATTACATTCCCAAACCAATATTAATATGAAAAAAAACCTACTTATTTTAATTTCAGCGGGCTTAGTTATAGCCTTATGTTCAACAACATCATCAGTTAATAGTAGTTCATCAGGAGCTCCGTCAGGAAAGGCAAATGATCCGGCATCGGGTTCTGCTAATTGTACAGGCTGTCATAGTGGAACTGCTACCAGTGCAACAACGCAAGCATCAATTACATCAACTATTCCGACAGCAGGATATACTGCAGGAACAACTTATACAATTACAGCAACTGTAAACTTTACAGGTCGTTCTAAATTCGGATTCCAAGTTAGTCCACAAAATGCAGCAGGAACTTTATTAGGGACATTGATAAATACAAGCGCACAAACAAAATTAGTTGGTGGAGCTAAATATGTTACGCATACCACAGCCGGTAATTCTGGTACAAATACAAAATCATGGACATTTGACTGGACTGCTCCAGCAGCTGGTACTGGTGCGGTTACATTTTATGGATCATTTATGGCTTCAAATGGAGACGGTGGAACAAATGGTGACATTATTTATACAACATCGTACGCTGTTACTGAAGCTGTAGCAAGCGGAATTAGCGATGTGGAGGCTAATACAAATGCATTAACGGTTATTAATTTAAAGAACGCATTGCAAATTTCTTATAATGCACAATCTGTAGCAACTGCTAACGTTGAACTTTATACTTTAAACGGAACGCTTGTTAGCACAACTTCATTCGAGCAACAAAATGCAGGTGCTGTAAATTTAAACGTTGATGTAAAAGAAGGTTTAAATACAGGAATTTATATTGTTAAAGTTCAACAAGGAACGCAAGTATTAACAAAGAAATTAGCTTTAGTATTTTAATTTTAAATAGTAATTACCCATGAAAAAAATTCTTTTATCCTTAATGCTGTTGGCAGGATTCAATGTATCAGCACAGGATACACTTTCAACTAATAATGCGGCTATAAACTTTGATGCTACTTCTGCCGGATCTCCTGAGAAAATCGAGGCCATCAGTAAGCAAGTGAAAAGTAAATTAGTAGTTAAAACAGGCGATTTTGTTTTTGCTATTCAAATGCAGTCTTTTGAATTTGAAAAGTCATTAATGAAAGATCATTTTAATGAGAATTATGTTGAAAGTACAAAGTATCCAAGAGCAACATTTAAAGGAGTTATTCAGGATGTTGCTAAAGTAAACTTTACAAAAGATGGAAAATATCCTGTTGTTGTAAAAGGTATAATGGATATGCATGGCGTGAAAAAAGAAGTTACTTCAAATGGTACGCTTACAATTGCTGGTGATAAAGTTACAGCTTCATCAAGTTTTAAATTGTTACTTTCAGACTTTAATATTGAAGTCCCTCCAGTAGTTGGAGATAAGGTAGCAAAGCAGGCAACTATTACAGTAAATGCTACTTATAACAAAAAGTAACTTGAATGAACCGTTACCAACTAAATAAGTATCTATTTTTATTCGCTTTGGTGATTCTATCATCATCTTCGTTATTTGCACAAGATGATTTATTGGGATCATTAGAAGATGAAAAGCCTCCTCGCGAGTATGCACGGAATGCCTTTAAATCAACGCGTGTAATTACAGCGCAATCAATGGAGCAGTTATCAAAGGGTGTTCTTGATTTTCGAATTCTTCATCGCTTCGGACGTATAAACAGTGGGGCTTATGAGGCTTTTGGTTTTGATCAGGCTACCATCCGTCTTGCATTAGATTATGGTATTACCGATCGTTTAACCGTAGGAATAGGTAGAAGTAGTAATAAGAAGGAGATTGATGGATTTATTAAATATCGTCCTATCTGGCAATCGAATGATGGATGGCCTTTCTCTGTGTTGTTAACTTCAGGATTTGTGAAGGATGGTTTAAAGTGGGCTGATCCTAATCGTGATAATTATTCTTCATCACGCTATTCTTATTATCATCAGGTATTAGTAGGAAGAAAGTTCTCAGATGCTTTCTCTTTACAGTTAATGCCAACTTTAGTGCATCGTAATCTTGTACTAACAGAAGAAGATAAGAATGATATTATCAGCATTGGAGTAGCTTCGCGATTAAAATTGAGTAATCGTTTGGCACTAACGGTGGAGTACTTCCGTCATATTACAGATTTGCCAACAGGATATTATGATCCATTATCAATCGGATTCGATATTGAAACTGGTGGACACGTTTTTCAATTGCATTTCACGAATTCATTAGGTATGAATGAGCGTTCGTACATAGTAGGAACAGATGGTCAATGGTCGAAAGGCGATATACATTTCGGATTTAATATCTCTCGTGTATTCACTATTTCAAAACCAAAAGAGTTTCGTAAGAAAAAAGAGTGAGCATTTTTATAGAACTAAAAAGGGGCTATCTCATTGAGAAAGCCCCTTTTTTATTTTAAGTTAATCACATAAAAAGCGCGGTATAAACTCTTTTAAAATATTGCGTGATCTTGCTCGCAGGTTTTAAGAAGCGCGTAAATATGCCTGGCTTTATCCCATTTAATTTCCAAGCCATCTTATCTTCAATGTTTGCTTTTAAACGTACAAAGAAACTAACATTGCTTGCACCACCCATTCTCATTTTTACAACTACCTTTGGTAAGTAAGCCAGCTTTATTTTATTCTTATGAATCATGCGCAGCATCAATTCATAATCTGCTGATAAACGGAGCGTTGTATTAAAGCCTCCAAAGCGCTCGTAACATTCTTTTCTTACAAAAAATGTTGGGTGAGGAGGCATCCAACCACTTAAAAAATCACCTTCTTCGTAATCGCCCGACTCCCACGTTCTGGTTACTTTATTAATATCTGTTCTATCAACAAAAACTAAGTCGGCATATACACCGTCTGCACCAGCATTATTTTTAAAGGTCTCTACAATATCGCTAATCACATGATTCGATGCATATAAATCATCCGAATGTAACATGCCAACAATTTCGCCTGTAGCTAAAGCAATTCCTTTATTCAAGGCATCGTATAAGCCCTTGTCTTTTTCAGAAACAACTTTCGTGATTTTGTCTTTGTATTTATCTACAATTTGTAGGGTGTTATCTTTCGATTTCCCATCAATTATCAAGTATTCAATATTGGGGTAATCTTGATTAACAACAGACTGTAACGTATCTTCTACAGTTGCAGCGCTGTTATAGGTAATGGTAATAATTGATACTTTCATCGCGTTGGTTTGATTATAAAATGACCCGTTCTCTGACTTTTTGAGCAGGGTTGCCCTTATACATCGTATAGGCCTCTAAGGTTTCAGTTG
>CAMBYJ010000101.1 GCA_945872015.1 Chitinophaga pinensis
CCTAATTCTGAATAAGTTGAACGAAAATTGGTAATATAACCTTTAGAATTTGCTACGTCACCTGTTTGGATCAATGGATAATCACCTCCTAATAGTTCCGGTGCATTTCTCGGTCGATGTTTTGAAATTCCCCTGTCAAGTGATCCTAATTTTTCGAATTTTATTACCTCCCAGCCCTTCTCATTCTTCACAGGATCCCCAAACATATCAATAAAGATAGCCTGAGCAAGTTCATCATACTTCTTAAGTAATGCCTGGTCTTTTTGTCTTAAGGCATCAGCTGCATCAAGAATGTCTGCAATACGTTTTTGGGTTTCGAGAGGGGGAAGAGGGATTTGAAATTCTCTTACAACACCAACATTTAGATTTTGAACACCAATACCACTCGTGTTATTAATTGCAAAATTTCTTACTACTGGAGAGTTTAAATACCACATGAGGTATCTACTATCTACTATATCATGTTTGGGTTTTATAAGAGTTAAACTTACAAAAATAGAAAACTCAAAATCAAGGTCTATTACAGCTGCTTCACCAAATGAACCTACTCTTGTATATAATATGTCACCGAACTCTGGTTTACTATATCTAGTAAGCTGTTTGTGATCTTCTTCTGAAATGAATTTATATGATTTTAGAATAAAACGATTCTCCTTAACATTTAGTGACGACAAAAATGGAATTCCTTTTTCATAATATTCAGGTCGCTTGGCTACACCACAAGTTATAACACTACAAATATCATCTAACCTTACAAATTCCCAACTCATGACAACATCTCCTTTAATTGCCTCAACAAATCAGTTCTTTCTTGATCTAAAGCTTCAATCTGTTCTATAACGATAGATGGCTTCTCATAGACTTTTTCTTCGTAGACAACCTCTTTGTACCGGTTAATGCTTAGATCATACTTATTATCTCTAATCTCAGAGACTGGTACTAAAAAGCTTTTGTCTGTTCTAGCTCGAGTATTCTCTTGATCTATATTTTGGAATCTAGCTATGATGTCAGAAATGTCATTTGCATCAGTAGGATTACGCTTATCATCTAAACTATAACCATCTGCTTGCATATCGTAGAACCAAACATTGTCAGTACCACCACTTTCCGTCTTAGTAAACAACAATATGGCTGTACTTACTCCAGCATATGGCTTGAAAACACCACTTGGCATTGAGATTACAGCTTGTAATTTTTGTCTGTCGACAATTTCCTTACGAACCTGCATGTGAGCATTACTAGAGCCAAATAAGACACCATCAGGAACAATTACAGCAGCTCTTCCTCCTAGTTTTAACCCCTTTAGAATAAGTGCTATAAACAAGAGTTCTGTCTTCTTAGAGTCAACAACGTTCAAGATTTTAGTATCAACAGCCTCACGATCTAAACTTCCCTTAAAGGGAGGATTAGCCAATACTATGGTAGTTTTCTCTGTAAAACCTGAATTTGCTTCACTTAAAGAATCAACATCAGATAGCTGTGGGTTCTCAATACCATGAAGCATTAAGTTCATAGCACCAATACGGATCATAGTTGGATCAAACTCCATACCCATGAACATCTTGTCTTGGAAATGCTTTTTAACGTCTTCCTTATATAATTCCGTTGGATAATGTTCCCTGATATACTCTCCAGCAGCAACTAAGAAACCACATGTACCGGAGCTAGGATCGCAGATCACATCTTCTACAGTTGGCTGAACCATATCTACCATCATCTTGATGATATGTCGAGGAGTTCTGAACTGTCCATTTTGTCCTGCTGAGGCAATCTTTCCAAGTAAATACTCATAAACATCACCCTTGGTGTCCCGGTCATGCATGTCTATGTTTGATAGCATCTCAACAACTTGGGCCAATAAACGAGGTGTAGGAATCATGAAAGTTGCCCCCTTCATAAACTTGCTATAAGCAGCACTACGGCTACCAACATTTCTTAGGAAGTCAAATACTCCATCCTGCTTGGTAAATGAGCGGAACATGACTTCTGGGTCCATATCCTTGAACCTACTCCAGCGTAGATCATATTCACCTGAGAGGAATAATGGATCCTCAATCTCTTGCTTCAACAGGTTTGCTTTCTGCTCTTTCTGAGTCTGTAATTCATCCAGCCTTCTGATGAACAGCAAATAGGTCATCTGTTCAATAACTGTAAGTGGGTTTGATAGTCCTCCTGTCCAAAAGGCTTCCCAAACTCTATCTATTTGACTCTTTAATTCTCCTGTTAGCATATTGGATGATAATGGCTGAAATTAATAGCCCCTATTTTTATTCTAAATTTAAAGATGCAGATAAAAGACTAAATTTAATAATTACTTTAAAACCAATGAAACTATTTAATTCTTTTAAGGTTAGATGTAAAGTTATTTTGACAGTTTGAGTCATAAAAATAAAATTTCTAAACAAATACTGTGTCGAAAAAAATGACGAGGAGTATTTTTGAAGATTTTTTTAGATATTGTAATAATATCAACATTTTATTTTAATCAGAATGAGTTTAGGAAGATTAGAGAAAATAGATTTAAGAACTTATTGGAAAAAAGAAGCTACCGACTTTACCCCTTGGTTAGCAAAAGAGGAAAATATTCAACTCTTGAGTGAAACAATTGGCATTGAATTAGAGGTTCAATCTCAGGAGCAAAGTGTTGGTCCGTTTAGTGCGGATATACTTTGCAAGGATACAATGAATGACCATTATGTATTAATTGAGAATCAATTAGAGAAAACCGACCATACTCATCTTGGACAATTAATGACCTATGCGGCTGGGTTAGATGCGGTAACAATAATATGGATTGCTCAAAAATTCACGGAAGAACATCGTGCTGCTTTAGATTGGCTGAATCGGATTACTGATGACACCTTTAACTTTTTTGGAATAGAAATTGAATTATTTAAAATTGGGGATTCTAAACCTGCACCACTTTTTAATTTAGTTTCCAAACCAAATGATTGGTCAAAAGAGGTTAAAAGGTCTAAATCAAACACAAGTGCGTCCAAAAATCAATTGGCTCAACAGAATTATTGGACAGAACTTAAATCTTATCTCGAAAAGAATAAGAGCATAATTAAAATGCAGACACCTCTTGCACAACATTGGACCAACATATCTATTGGTAAGAGTGATTTTAGAATTTCTGCAAATGTAAGTTCAAGAGATAAAACAATTGGTATTTGGTTAAATATTCTTGGAAGTAATGCAAAGGATGATTTTGATAAACTATATAATATAGGTCATGAGAAGTCTCTTGTAGAGATTAGTGGTGAACTTAATTGGGATAGAATGGAGACAAAAAAAATGTGTGCAGTAATTCTTAAAACATCAGGGGATTTTAATAATTCAGCAGATTGGGACAATCAATTTGAATGGTTTAAAGCCAACTTAGAGAAATATCAAAAGTTCTTTAAGCCGATTATAATGAAGGTTTAATAATTATGAATCAATCCCCCTTCATACCAAACCAAGTCTACAAAAGGTCATTAATTCACGATGAATATGGCGGAAACCGCCAAGGTGGAATTTCTCCCTCTGCGAAGGTTCCTTTTATATTTATTTTTTCTGGAAAATCAGGTGCACAATATGGTTATAGAGATGGTTGGGATAATAAAAATGTGTTTAGTTATACGGGTGAAGGACAAGAGGGGGATATGCAATTTGTCAAAGGGAATTTGGCATTAAGGGAACACAAAGAAAGAGGAAAGCGCGTTTTCTTGTTTGAAAGTGATGGGACTACTTTTGTGAAATTTGTGTCTGAAATGGAATACTATGATGCTGATTATTTTGAAACTCCTGATCGAAATGGTAGTAATAGAGTTGGAATTCGTTTTTTCATGAACCGTTTAGGTGTTTCCATACCAGTTTATCCTAACCAATTTGAATTAATTTCCGTACATGAAGATCCGATTGATGTTTATGGGGCTGCTAATACTCCAACAAAAACAGAGCGCTCGGGATTGGTCACTTCTAGAGTTGGTCAAGGAGCCTATAGGAAACGTATTATACATCGTTGGGAATATAAATGTGCGGTAACTAATTTTAATAAACTCGATATTTTAATTGCTTCGCATATTGTGCCATGGGCACAATCAAATGACAATGAAAGGTTGGACGTCCATAATGGAATTCTTTTATCTCCAACTTATGACGCCTTGTTTGATAAACATCTGATTACCTTCGATAATAAAGGAAAAATAATCTTATCTGATAAAATAGAACAGTCAGCATATCAGAAAATTGGAGTTACAGGTAACGAGCGAATACATGAGTTAAGTCCATATAATATTCATTATTTAGATAGGCACAATCAGAATTTTGCATCATAAATCATCAATATTCTCTATTACCTCCTCCTAATCATCATCCTCATCAGCTAATTTGTAATTAAAATCATCTAAGTCGAAAAATTCTAGAATAACCCAATATCTACAGTTATGACTAGGGAGAAAGTGCATACTTAAATTTGCGTTTGTTTTTTAAAAAATGAATTTAAGATTTCCTTTTCAAGTCTTTAGGTTTATTCTGTTAAATATAAATAATAGGGAAATACAATTATATTTATTGAAATATCAAGACCGTTATCAGAGATTAGAGCATTTTTTGATTTTGAGAGTAATAAATTTATCTAGCTAGAAATTTAATATAGATCATCTGAATCATCAATAATTGAATTATTGTTCAACTCCCTAGTATAATGGAAAGATTCCCCATCTTGATCTTCTAAGGTCGAGATTGCACCATTTTGTAAACCAATCAACAGACCTAGAATATATGATAGGTGATTAATGTCTGAACCAGCAATGATGATTGGCTGATCTTGGGGTAGATCGAATCCTTCACACATCTTTTCTAGCATCCCCTTTATAAAGTTGATTTCAGTTATTACACCTAATTCAACTATTGCTGGTACAAGGTTATTCGGATCTTGAACTTTAAAATGGACTACTCTTTGGCCATTTCCATTGATTACTTCGTCGCTTAATTCTATTGAACCAGGTAGTTTCATTTTCTTAACTGTTTTAATGTTTGTTCGTTTATATTAGAGATTAAAGACTTGAATTGATTCTCTGTGATTATCAACTTTACACGTCTTTCAACCTTATTATGAGGGTTTAATACTTTTAACATTTTCATATATTTCATTTTATTATAAATAGTCGGAATTTCGATTTTTTGTGATTTAGGTAATTTTTTTGGCAAATTTTTTTTTGATAATACTAAGGCTTTGGCATCGTACTACCTTTTTAGGGAAGACTTTTTATAATACAAACAGGGGATACCGCAGTTAGTCCGGCCCCTACTGCCTGCAGGGATCCCTGCCAGAGAATAATTGATAAATTTTCCTGATCGGTACTGATCAACAATGATCATTAGCTAAAGTTGTGTGGCAAAATCCATATATTTAAAACATCATTTGTACCAATAAAATAGGTGTACCAAACTAATCTTAGTAGAATGCTCCGGTATGTTAAATAATGCGCTTACATTAGCCATAGAACAATTCAAAGGATTAAAATGATACAAAATATGGTAAATGCAGTAATCTACAGTCGGGTGTCGAGTATTGGAAATAGACAAGACAACGAAAGACAAACAAATGAACTAACAGAATATGCAGCTCGAATGGGGTATAATCTGGTAGGAACCTACGAGGAGAAAATAAGTGGTTTTAAAAAAAATGAAGATCGTCCTGTTCTTTCTCAGATGTTGAATGATATTGACAGGGGTAAGATTGATAAGGTTCTTACTTGGGAGCTATCACGTATAGGGAGAAACGTTATTCAAGGTCTGTCCTTTGTTGAGGAGTTAAACACGAGGAAGGTTTCCCTGTTCATTAAGAACTACAACCTTGAAACTTTATATGAGGATAAGTCCATTAATCCTCTGACCATGTTCATGATTCAGATTCTTGCGAGCGTGGCCTCTATGGAAGCTGAAACGACCAAGTCCCGTTTTCAGTCTGGTTATCGTAACTACATTAACAACGGAGGTAAAGTTGGAAGAAAACCCGGTCATTCAATCTCTGACGAAGACCTTTTGAAGAAGTATTCAGAGGTATTGAAGCTGTTAAAGCGTGGGTTAAGTGTAAGACAAGTAGCCAAACTAACAGAAAATACCTCCACAACAACAGTCATGAAAGTGAAAGCAACAGCAAGTCGTTTACAGATAATTTAAATAACAGGTCTTAGTTCACGAAAGGGTCAATACTAAAGATAAAATCTCAAACTTTCTGATTACTAATTTTACGATAAAATGAATGGTTTAAATAGTTTAGAGGTTGTTTATTCAACTTTAAGAAGTAATACATTTGGGTACTTTATATAGCCTTCGCACACGACAAAAAATGCTCAAATCTTAAGGATTTAGCAATTCCTTAGAATTGAACTCTTTCCTTTTAATTTTCTTTTTCTTATAATTTAAAAGTACATAGTTAAAGAGTAACAGATTTAATTGTAGTACATAAGATATTGCTTACCCCCCTCATTGTTTTAGTTGTCTGTTACCAACTAGCAATGG
>CAMBYJ010000102.1 GCA_945872015.1 Chitinophaga pinensis
AAATAGTTTTTAACAAATCGAGGTTTTGTAATCATCCATCGAAAATAAAAATTCCGTAATATTGAACTTTAATTGAAAGCCATGAACAAATATTTACGCCCAATCATTTTAATCTTATTACTTTCCACATTTTCAAATGCTTTAAAAGCACAATGTCCTCCAGGATATGACCAAATTAAAGTGGAACTACTAACCGATAATTATCCTCAGGAAACCAGCTGGAACTTGTATAGTAATACAGGAGCAATTTTACTTTCCAGTCAAGCAGGAATGGGGCAGGCAACTTTTTATTCAGACTCTATTTGTGTTCCAACAGGAACTTGCGTAAAGTTTGTAATTCAGGATACTTACGGCGATGGAATTTGTTGCACCTATGGAGTTGGTCATTATACCTTATCAGTAAATGGTGCTGTTGCCGATAGTGGAGGACAGTTTTCGTATTCCTCAACTTCGTATGTGAATTGCCCTCCAGGATCTTATTGTAACGATGCATTTGTTGCTTACCAAGATACAGTCAATAATGCCTTTGGTTCATCTACATGGTATGAATTCATTCCTGACTCAACAGGTATGTTTAACATCAGCGCATGCTTTCCGAATAACTCTTGTAACACACGCTTGTGGGTGTATGATTATTGTAATGGTTTGATATGGGATTCGCTTCAATACGGAACGATTTATTATAATGATGATGCCTGCGGAATTCAGTCGTATTTGCCTGCAGGTTTGCAAGCTGGTAAAACGTATTACATTCGTGTAGGTGGCGACTCTTCTTGCATAGATAGTACAATTACTTGGCAAATTACTTATGGCGGACCTGTAGTTGGTTGTATGGATTCTACAGCATGTAATTTTAATCCGCTTGCTATCATCGATAACAATACGTGTATTTATCCTGGTGATCCAAATTGTAATCATGGACCAGATTTAGTAGTCGATCAAAATGTATTGCGAAATTCGCTTTATGTTTCTTCTATCAATGGTAACGATGTTTGTTTAATTGGCGAAGGATGTACTTCAGGATATGGGCAACGTGATATTATTAATTTTACAACACGTATTTCCAACGATGGTGATCAGGATTATTATATCGGTCCACCGCAAACAGGAAACTCGCAATTTGTTTTTGATAACTGCCACGGACATTGGCATTATGCAGGTTATGCGAAATATGAATTGTACGATTCGTTGCAGAATGAAATGCAAGTAGGATTTAAAAATGGTTTTTGTGTTCTTGATTTAATGTGCTTTACTGGAACCGCAAAATATGGTTGTAGCGATATGGGTATCTCTGCTGGTTGTGCCGATGAGTATAGCTCTGGATTGCAATGTCAGTGGATAGATATTACCGATGTGCCCGATGGAAAATATACATTGGTTGTAAAAGTAAACTGGGATCAATCGCCAGATAAACTCGGACACGTAGAAACTGATTATACAAATAACGCAGCGTATATGTGCTTTGACCTTTCAAGAGCAACCGGAAATGTTGTAGCTACATTAAACAATACTCCTTCTTGCGTTCCAATTGTAGATTGTTTAGGAGATACTTTCGGATTAGCAAAGAAAGATTGTATTGGCGATTGTAATGGTTCACGTTTGGCGGGCGATTGGGACATAGATGCTGATCGTGATTCAGTGGATTTAGTCAACTACTGTATCGATATTGCAAACCTTGCGAGTGTTGCTCCTTGCAACGACTTAAATGGTGATAATACATTAACGGTTACAGATGCTGCTAAATTAAATGGTTGTATTCGCGATTCAGCAGGAACGCATACGCATCCCAACGGAACAAGCATTACGCATTCACATTGCGATTTCCCAAAAAATTTAAAGAATGTTTTACAAACTGTTTATATCAGCATCGATAGTGTAAACACACAAGATAAATTTATTGATGTAGCCATTGCTAATCCCGATGGACGATTACTCGGTTGCGATTTTCATATCTCTGGATTAATCATCGATTCAATTAAAAATATTAGTCCGCTGTTTAACCCTTACATTGCCTTTGTTCCAGCTAATGGTAGAGTAGTGGCACTGGCATTTGATGAAGTTTCGTTAACTAAGCAGAATAATGCTGTTCCACTTTTTAGAATTTATTATCAGTCTACAACATCATCGATGGTATGCATCGATAATTTCTATGCAGCTGTAAACTCCGATTATGAAGAAACAAATCGTACTATCGTTAACGGATGTGTAACCATCAATACTACCGGCATCGGCTATGTGTCGAACAGTAGTTTGTTAACCGCAGCACCAAATCCTTTTAAAAATACCATCAATGTAAATTGTCCAACGTTCAACGGACAAAAAGTGATGATAAATATTGTGAATCCACTCGGACAAATTATTCAAACAAAAACGGTAGAGCATTTTAACAGTCGCGATTACCAACTAGAAACAAACAATCTTCCCGAAGGAGTTTATTTCTTAGAGGTGAAAAATGAGAATATCACGCTCTCTACACGTATCATCAAAGTGAAATAATAAAACTTCAATCCAATAAAAAAGCCTGTAGTGCATACTACAGGCTTTTTTAATATCTACTAAATTTTATTTCAATCGCTCGCGAATATCTAAACGATGTTTTCTTG
The DNA here is from genome assembly GCA_945872015.1 of Chitinophaga pinensis. Lineage (GTDB taxonomy): Bacteria > Bacteroidota > Bacteroidia > AKYH767-A > OLB10 > CAINEC01. The sequence goes on from CAMBYJ010000102.1 coordinate 2,604, forward strand.
CTGTGTCTTGCGCAATATCATAACCTGCATCCATGTGGCGAATAACTCCCATACCTGGATCGTTATGTAACACACGCTTCAAACGCGCATCTGCATCAGTTGTTCCATCGGCAACAATCACCATTCCTGAGTGAATCGAATAACCCATTCCAACGCCACCGCCATGATGTAAACTCACCCATGATGCACCACCTGCTGTATTAATCAACGCATTTAAAATTGGCCAGTCAGCAACTGCATCCGAACCATCTAACATTGCTTCTGTCTCACGGTTAGGGCTAGCCACAGAACCAGTATCTAAGTGATCACGACCAATAACAATCGGCGCTTTCACTTTTCCTGTTCTTACTAATTCATTAAACAATAAACCTGCTTTCTCTCTATCACCTTGTCCAATCCAGCAAATACGAGCTGGCAATCCTTGAAAAGCAATACGCTCTTGCGCCATTTTTATCCAACGGTGTAAGCTAACATTATCTGGGAATAAATTTAGGATAGCCTCATCCGTTACACGAATATCTTCTGGGTCGCCCGATAAAGCAGCCCAACGGAAAGGACCTTTTCCTTCGCAAAACAACGGACGAATATATGCAGGTACAAATCCTGGGAAATCAAATGCATTTTTAATTCCTCGCTCTTGCGCACGTGCTCTTAAATTATTTCCATAATCAAAAGTAATAGCACCCATCTCTTGTAAGTCTAACATCAACTGCACGTGTTCTGCCATTGCATCGTAGCTCATATCTACTAAATGCTTCGGATCCTTCTCACGTAACACATTCGCTTCTTCATTCGATAAACCTTCTGGTAAATAACCAACTAAAGGATCATGTGCCGATGTCTGATCAGTTAACACATCAGGAACGATACCGCGCTCTTTCAAGCGGCGAAGTAATTTCACGGCTGTACAAATTACACCAATCGATTTATTTTCTCCCTTCGCTTTAAACTCCAATGCTAAATCAATTGCTTTATCAATATCATGTTCAATCACGTCTAAGTAACGCGTTTCAATACGCTTTTGCGCGCGCCATTCTTCAACCTCAGCAGCAAGGCAAGTACCTTCTGCCATTGTGATAGCTAATGGCTGAGCTCCACCCATACCACCTAGACCGGCTGTTACACACAAACGACCTTTTAACGAACCACCAAAATGTTTTTCAGCAACAGCGTTAAATGTTTCGTAAGTACCTTGCACGATTCCTTGAGAGCCTATATAAATCCATGAGCCGGCAGTCATCTGACCATACATCATCAGACCTTTCTTTTCTAACTCATCAAAATGTTCCCACGTAGCCCACTTCGGTACTAACTGCGAATTGCTAATGATAACACGAGGAGCATCCTTATGTGTTGGAAGAATTGCCACTGGCTTTCCACTCTGTACAACCAGTGTTTCATCATCATTTAAATCTTTAAGGGCTTTCACAATTAGGTGAAACGACTCCACATTACGCGCAGCCTTCCCTCGTCCGCCGTAAACAATTAAATCCTCTGGGCGCTCTGCCACATCGGGGTCAAGGTTATTATACAACATTCGCAACGCAGCCTCTTGAATCCATCCTTTGCAAGATAAAGTAGTGCCTGTTGGCGTTTTCGTTTTCGTTAAATCCAGTTTCTCCTGATTGGTCGAAGTAATCATAATGTATTTATTTTCTTTTGGGCGTCCCCCTGAAGTGTGCCTTGCAAAGCAACGCTCTACTTCATGGGCGGGCTATTCACTCTTATCTTTTTTGCAAGCAAAAAAGGATAACCGTTCCTATCCCTAACGCAAGTGTTCAATTTAAGTTTAAAATCTCATTCATTTATTTACTCAGAACCATCTACTACTTGTTAGAGTCTGCTTCTGGGTTCGTTTTTTTCTTCTGCATTTTGTTTTTGTAATCCCAAGGACAATGCTTGCAACCACTCTGGCAACAATGACCTCTTTTCAAATGGTATTTTTCGGTAAAAACGATAAACCCTTCTGGCGAAAGGTAATAATCCTCCTTATCAAATTTATCCGCAAATCCCATGATGCAAAGGTACTGAATCAGTCGCAGATTTTAAAAGGGGAGGCTACCGACTAGCCACTAGCGAATACACCATCGGAACAAAATTCTGCATTCCTTTTATTCTGTATTTCCCTGGCTCCGATTCCTCAGCAAATGAAAAGCAGTTATAAGGTGAATAATCATATTCCTGTAAGGCGCTGATTTTTAATCCTTGTTTTACCAATGCAGTAACAACCTCACCAATCGAATGGTTCCAGGTAATCGTTGTAAATGGTTCTCCACTTTCACGCGATGCATACGAGCCCGATTCCGTTTCTACAATCGCCTCATCTCGAAAATACGAATAGGTGATTTTAGTAAAGTCATTATCATACATCCAGATGATAGGATGAAATTCTGCGAATACAAATTTTCCATCGGGCTTTAAATACTGCTCTACAATACTTGCCCATTTATCGATATCGGGTAACCAGCCAATCGTTCCGTAAGAGGTAAATACAATATCGAATTGTTCGTTTTGCAAATGTTGCGGCAGACTATACAAATCACAACAAATAAAATTTGCGTTTAGTCCGAGTTGATTGTTTAACAAATTTGCTTTTTCAATCGCTGCTTCTGAAAAATCGACACCTGTAACGGATGCGCCTAACCGCTGTAGCGAAAGTGTATCTTGTCCGAAATGACATTGCAGGTGTAAAATTTTCTTTCCACTTACATCACCTAATAGGTTTAATTCAATTTCATTCAATGTATTTTTCCCATCAATAAATGCTGGTGTATTATAAAATTCAGAATGAAAATGCAGTTCTGCCTTTCCATTCCACGATGCCTTATTCTGTTCGATATAATCGTTTGTGTTCATGATGTGAAGGTAGTGGAAAATTGGGTTTGGGGATTTCATATCTCCTTATACGGTTCATTGGTCGCTGAGGGTCTCGAAGCGCAATGAACCGGCTGTATATTAAAATCCAAATTTTGGGATTACAATTCACCCTTCGCCGTTCGAGAGCCTCACGGACCGAAGGGCGTCTAACGGAAATGCTTAATTCAACCCAATCCTTTATTTTTACCAAACCCATGTATCAAAACCCTCTTCAAATCCCCCTTCAAAAAGTAATCTTCCCTGATTCTGAAATCAGTAATGTTTCTGTATTGCGACTTGATGCGATTGATCGGTATTTGGGAGGAAATAAATATTTCAAACTGCTGTTTATTATCGATGAAATAAAAAAAGAAAATCATCAAACCATTATTACATTTGGAGGAGCGTATTCTAATCACCTGGCGGCGTTTGCTTCACTTCGAGAATTATTTCCAACTAAAAATTTCATAGCCATTATCCGTGGCGATGAGTCCATGGTTGAAAAGAGTCTAACGCTAGCGAGGTTACGTAGTTTAAATATCGATATCCAATTTTGGCATGCAGGACTTTATCGCGAACTATGTAATAATTTCAAGCATGATTATTTCAATCAGTTTTCTAATGCACTCATCCTTCCCGAAGGTGGCTCCAACCAATTAGCAGTGCAAGGTTGTCAGTCAATCTCCGATTATATTCCAGCAACATTCAATCATTTAGTATTGCCCATCGCAACAGGCGCAACAATCGCGGGTATTATCCGCGGACAACAATCACATCAAACGGTGCACGGAATTGCTGTGCTAAAAGGAAAGGACTTTCTGCAAAAAAATATTGAAATGTTTTTATCCAGCGGAGAAAAAAGAACTACTTCAAATTATACTATACATGATGGTTATCATCACGGAGGTTATGCAAAAACAACAACATCGTTATTGCAATTTGTAAGTCAGTTTAACGAGGTAAACGATTTCGAAATTGAACTGATTTATTCAGGTAAGATGTTCTATGC
>CAMBYJ010000103.1 GCA_945872015.1 Chitinophaga pinensis
CTCCTGCTTTGTCACCAAAGATGGCACGTAATAATTTCTCTTCTGGAGAAGGATCTGTTTCACCTTTAGGAGTGATTTTACCAATTAAGATATCACCTTCGATAACTTCAGCACCTACGCGAATCAATCCGTGTTCATCTAATTCACGAGTAGCTTCTTCACTAACGTTAGGGATATCCGCAGTAAGCTCTTCTAATCCGCGTTTTGTATCACGAACTTCTAAGCTATACTCGTCAATGTGAAGCGATGTGAAAATATCTTCACGTACAACACGCTCAGAAATCACAATCGCATCCTCAAAGTTATATCCTTTCCAAGGCATGAACGCTACTTTCATGTTACGTCCTAATGCCAACTCACCACCTTGCGTAGCATAACCTTCGCATAATACCTGACCAGCTTTTACTTTGTCACCTTTCTTAACGATTGGCTTCAAGTTGATACACGTATTTTGGTTTGTTTTCTGGAATTTCGTTAATCGGTAAACTTTTAAATCATCGTCGAAGCTTACTAATTTCTCATCGTTGGTTCTTACACAACGAATATGAATTTCGTTCGCATCAACATACTCAACAGTTCCTGAATAATCTGCGTTGATTAATACGCGGCTATCACGTACAACGTGACCTTCAAGTCCAGTTCCTACAATAGGTGCTTGTGGACGTAACAATGGTACGGCCTGGCGCTGCATGTTAGATCCCATCAAGGCACGGTTCGCATCATCATGCTCTAAGAACGGAATCAAGGAAGCCGCAATAGATGCAATCTGGTTTGGTGCAACGTCTACTAAATGGATATCTTTTGGATCTACAATTGGGAAATCGCCTTCAAAACGAGCCTTTACTTTTTGATCAGCAAATACACCTTTCTCATCTACATCAGCATTAGCTTGAGCAATTACCTTTGTATCTTCCTCTTCAGCGGTTAAATAGATTGGTGCTGTTTGAATATCAATTTTTCCATCCGTTACCGTACGATAAGGAGTTGAAATAAAACCTAATGGATTAATTTTCGCATAAACACACAATGAAGAAATCAAACCGATGTTTGGACCTTCTGGTGTTTCAATTGTACATAAACGTCCGTAGAGAGTATAGTGAACGTCACGAACCTCGAAACCTGCACGCTCACGACTCAAACCACCTGGCCCGAGTGCTGATAAACGACGCTTATGAGTAATTTCAGCTAATGGATTTGTTTGATCCATGAACTGACTTAACTGATTAGTTCCGAAGAAAGAGTTAATTACACTCGATAATGTTTTTGCATTAATCAAATCAGCAGGAGTAAACACTTCGTTGTCGCGAACATTCATACGCTCACGGATAGTACGCGCCATACGCGCTAAACCTACACCGAACTGAGAGTATAACTGCTCACCTACTGTTCTCACACGACGATTACTCAAGTGATCAATATCATCAACGATTGCTTTCGCATTAATTAATTCAATTAAGAATTTAATGATTTGGATGATATCTTCTTTTGTTAAGACCTTCGTATCCTCATCGATATTCAGTCTTAATTTACGATTCATTCTATAACGACCTACTTCTCCTAAGTCATAACGCTTATCTGAGAAGAATAATTTGTCGATAATACCACGTGCTGTTTCTTCATCTGGTGGCTCTGCATTTCTTAATTGACGATAGATATGCTCTACCGCTTCTTTTTCAGAGTTAGATGTATCTTTTTGAAGTGTATTGTAAATGATAGCATAATCGTTTGTGTTTGCATCTTCTTTATGCAAAATCACAGACTTAACACCAGCATCAACAATCAAATCGATATGTTCATCTTCTAGAATAGTTTCGCGCTCTAAAATAACTTCGTTACGCTCGATAGATACTACTTCACCAGTATCCTCATCAACGAAATCTTCTAACCAGCTTCTGAGAACTCTGGCAGCTAAACGACGTCCAACTACTTTCTTTAATCCTGCTTTACTAACTTTAACTTCATCAGCTAAACCGAAAATCTCTAGGATATCTTTATCCGTTTGATAACCGATTGCACGAAGTAATGTTGTAACAGGGAATTTTTTCTTTCGATCGATGTAAGCATACATGACACTATTGATGTCTGTTGCGAACTCAATCCATGATCCTTTAAAAGGAATTACACGAGCAGAGTATAATTTAGTTCCGTTCGCATGGCGACTTTGACCAAAGAATACACCTGGAGAACGATGAAGCTGAGATACAACTACACGTTCAGCACCATTGACAACAAAAGTACCTTTAGGAGTCATATATGGGATTGTTCCCAAATAAACATCCTGTACAATTGTTTCAAAATCCTCGTGCTCAGGATCTGTACAATAAAGTTTAAGCTTTGCCTTTAGAGGAACACTGTACGTTAATCCTCTTTCGATACATTCCTCTAGTGAATAACGAGGAGGATCTACGAAATAATCCAAGAACTCAAGAACAAAATTGTTTCTTGAATCTGTAATTGGAAAATTCTCGCTGAAAACTTTGTAAAGCCCTTCCTGGGTTCTGTTATCAGCTGTTGTTTCTAATTGAAAGAAATCTTTGAAAGATTTCAATTGTATTTCGAGAAAATCCGGATATTCAATCGGGTTTTTGCTCTTACTGAAATTGATACGGTTTGCCGTCTTCTCTGATGTGAGACTGTTTATGGTAGTCAAGTTGGAAGGAGTTTTAATGTTAATATTAAAAACCGTTCATAATAAGCGGTATTCAGCTTATAAAATGGTAAAGACCTGCACCACTGGTTAAGTGGCGCAGGTCTGTTAATTAATTGATTTTCAATTACTTGATTTCAACTTCTGCACCAGCCTCAACTAATTGAGTTTTTAATGCATTAGCTTCATCTTTAGAAACACCTTCTTTTAAAGGTTTTGGTGCTCCGTCAACTAAATCTTTAGCTTCTTTCAAGCCTAAGCCAGTTAAGTCTTTTACTAACTTAACGATAGCTAATTTATTTGCACCTGCGCTCTTAAGAATTACATCGAAAGATGTTTGTTCTTCAGCTGCTGCTGCGCCACCTGCTGCTGGAGCTGCTACTGCAACTGCTGCTGCCGCTGGCTCAATGCCATACTCATCTTTTAGAATTTGAGCTAGTTCTTGAACTTCTTTTACAGTAAGGTTAACTAACTGTTCAGCGAATGATTTCAAATCTGCCATTTTGTTTATTTTTTTTAAGGATTTTAATAATTAATTGATTTTGTTTTTTGAAGATTTAAGCGGCGATTAGGCAGCACGTTCTTCCAACGTTTTGAGGATGCCGGCAATTTTGCCACCTTGACCTGTAAGGCCAGAGATAACAGACTGCGCAGGTGATTGAAGTAATCCAACGATATCTCCGATAAGTTCGTTCTTTGTTTTTAATGCAGCTAATAAGTCTAACTGATTATCACCAACGAATATTCCTCCATCGATAGAAGCGGCCTTCAATACAGGGCGATCACTCTCCTTGCGAAAGTCTTTGATCAACTTAGCTGGAACATTAGGAACTTCAGCAACCATTACGGCAGATGATCCTTTTATTGCAGGAATCATTTCACTGAAGTCTCCTTCTATACGTTCTAAAGCTTTCTTAATCAGAGAATTCTTCGCAACTTTCAATTGCACTTGTCTGTTGAAGCACAAACGACGCAACTTACTTGTCTTTTCTGAATTCAGCGTACCGATATCTGCAATGTAGAAGCTTCCTGTACTTGACAGCGCTACTACTAGCTCATCGATAATCTGGTTTTTTTCTTCTCTGGTCATTTGACGTTACGAATTAATGTTTTGAATTGGAATTTTTAGATCGATTTTGGTTCGATTGCAATTCCCGGACTCATTGTACTGCTCATAGAAATACTTTTCATGTACGTACCTTTAGCAGCTGATGGTTTTAACTTTACAATTGTAGATAATAACTCATGAGCATTATCGGATAGCTTTTGAGCATCGAATGATACTTTACCGATTGAAGCGTGGATAATCCCACTTTTATCAACCTTGAAGTCTATCTTACCCGCTTTAACTTCTGCCACAGCCTTACCAATGTCATTGGTTACTGTTCCTGTTTTAGGATTAGGCATTAAGTTACGCGGTCCCAGGATTTTACCCAATTTACCAACTTTTGCCATTACACTCGGCATGGTGATGATGATATCAACATCTGTCCATCCGCCTTCAATCTTTTGAATGAAATCATCCAATCCAACAAATTCAGCTCCGGCATCTTTTGCCTCTTGCTCTTTGTCAGGCGTACATAATACCAACACACGAACTGTTTTACCAGTACCATGCGGAAGTGTCACAATACCACGAACCATTTGATTCGCTTTACGTGGATCCACTCCAAGGCGTACGCTAAGATCTACAGAAGCATCAAATTTAGTATAAGATATTTCTTTTACTAATTTAGAAGCATCTTGCAAAGTGTAAGCTTTATTAGCATCTACTTTTGCATAAGCCACCTTCTGGTTCTTAGTTAACTTAGCCATTTTAATTTTTGTTTTTGTTTAAGATGCGTATCGATCACGGGAAGCAGCAAGCGATAACGATACTACATAGGGTTTATAATTACTCAGCCCAAGGAGCTGTTCCTGTTACATTGATACCAGCACTACGAGCTGATCCTGCTACCATTTTCATAGCAGACTCAATAGTAAAACAATTCATGTCTACTATTTTTGCTTCAGCAATCGCACGTACTTGTTCCCATGATACAGAACCAACTTTCTTTCTGTTGGACTCAGCAGAACCTTTCTGAATTTTTGCAGCCTCCATCAATTGAATGAATACTGGAGGTGTCTTTATGATAAAGTCGAATGACTTATCAGTATATACTGTAATAATTACTGGTAATACCTGACCTGCTTTATCCTGAGTTCTTGCATTAAACTGCTTACAGAACTCCATAATGTTCACACCTTTCGCTCCTAATGCAGGACCGATTGGAGGTGCTGGATTTGCAGAGCCACCTTTTACTTGTAACTTAATCAGTGCGCCTATTTCCTTTGCCATTTTATTTTAGTGTTTTATATACCATTATACATTTGTTGGAGAATCCAGTTCTTGAAATGTGGAAGCATCAACCAAGACAGGCAACAAAGTATTTATGATTCTTTTTCTACTTGAACGTAGTTCAACTCTAATGGAGTCTTACGCCCAAAAATTTTAACCATTACTTTCAACTTCTTCTTCTCTTCATTTACCTCTTCAATAATTCCTGAGAAACTATTAAAAGGACCATCAGTTACCTTAACTGTTTCACCAACTACATAAGGAACATTGATAACCTCTTCACTATCTGCTAACTCATCAACCTTACCTAATATCCTGTTAACTTCTGAAATTCTTAATGGTGCTGGAGCTTCTCCTTTAGCACCTAAAAAACCGATTACACCAGTTGTGTTTTGAATTACGTGAGGAACTTCTCCCATCAAATTCGCTTCAATCAGAATATACCCAGGATAAAAACTTCTTTCCTTGCTTACTTTTTTACCATCTTTAATCTGATAATATTTCTCCATAGGAATCAATACCTGAGAAACATAGTCAGACAATCCTGCACGCACGATTTCAGACTCAAGATATTGTTTTACCTTTTTCTCCTGACCGCTAATTGCACGGATCACATACCATTTTTTGCCTGTAGAATCTGACATTACAATTAAGAAAACAAGTTATAAATTAAATTCAACGACCCTTGGAAAATCATGTCAATTAAAAAAACGACAACTCCAAACAACAATGTGGCTACTAAAACCACAATAGAACTGCTTTGCAATTCTGACCATGTTGGCCATGATACTTTATTCATCAGCTCATTGTATGAATCACTGATATAAGCGCTTATTTTTTGCATAACGATGTCGTTTATTTTACTCTTTAAGCACGGGTGGAGAGACTCGAACTCCCAGCCAACGGTTTTGGAGACCGCTACTCTACCAATTGAGCTACACCCGTAAATTTCTCAATGTGGCTTGACATAAAACTGAATATTAATACAATTTTATTTTGTTTTTTTCAGACAAAATCCTTAAATTCCTCCGAAAAAAATACCACCTTTTTAAATAGGTATGTCCCGACGATTGTCGGGACATACTATTTTAATTACTTTGTATAATTAAGCGATGATTTCAGTAACCTGACCAGCACCTACCGTACGTCCACCCTCACGGATAGCGAAACGAAGACCTTTGTCCATAGCAACCGGTTGAATTAATTCAACTGTGATTGTTACGTTATCACCAGGCATAACCATTTCACGTCCTTCAGGTAATGTAATTTCTCCTGTTACATCAGTTGTACGTAAGTAAAACTGAGGACGGTATTTTTGATGGAATGGAGTATGACGTCCGCCTTCTTCTTTCTTTAATACATAGATCTCAGCCTTGAACTTAGTGTGAGGTGTGATTGAACCTGGCTTTGCGATAACCATTCCACGACGGATATCAGTCTTCTCAATTCCACGTAACAATAAACCTACGTTATCTC
>CAMBYJ010000104.1 GCA_945872015.1 Chitinophaga pinensis
CCCACACTGATAGGCCAACTTAATGGACGCACTTTAATTTTTAACTTCTCTTCTAATTCATCCAACAAATCGAAAGGATACTTTCCTTCGCGGTCCATCTTGTTTACGAAAATGATTACCGGTGTATCGCGCATACGACAAACCTCCATTAGCTTATACGTTTGTTCCTCTACCCCTTTCTGACAATCGATAACAAGAATTACAGAGTCAACAGCAGTAAGAGTGCGGTACGTATCCTCCGCAAAGTCCTTGTGACCGGGAGTATCAAGTAAAGTAATAAGTGTATCGTTATATTCGAAATTCATAACGGAAGTCGCAACGGAGATACCTCTTTGTCGCTCAATCTCCATAAAATCGGAGGTAGCACTCTTTTTTATCTTATTCGACTTCACGGCACCTGCAGTCTGAATTGCACCTCCAAACAAGAGAAACTTCTCTGTTAAAGTAGTTTTTCCGGCATCGGGGTGACTGATGATAGCAAAGGTTCTGCGCTTCTGAATTTCCTGATTTACACTCATACCATTAATTGAGGGGCAAATTTACAATTTGTTAAGCACAATGCCATTCAACCGCAATGATTATCTTTGAACTTCAATTTTAAACCTATGAAAAACTTATCGATTGCTTTAAATGTCGTTTTATTATTTGCCGTTGGATTTTTATACTACAAAGTTTATAGTTCTGAAGATGCTACTCCTGTTATTTCAGGACAAGCAGCGAAATCGAAAATAGTATATGTGAACTCTGATTCATTAATGGAAAATTATCCGTTGTATCAAACCATAAAAAATGCAATGGAGAAAAAGCGCGATAGCTTAGATCTTGCTTTTCGTCAGAGAGGAGAATCACTTCAGAAGGAAATAGAAAACTATCAGCAAACTGGAGCTATGTTATCAGAAGCAGACAGAGCGCGCAGAGAAGAGGACTTAACACGCAGACAACAAGCTTATGTAAATGATCGCGATGCAACGTTAGACAAATTATCGAAGGAAGAAGATGCGATGACGGATAGTTTACACAATGAACTAATGACGTATGTAAAGTCTTTTAATAAGAAGCATGGTTATGACTTTATCTTCGGATATACGCGTGGTGGTGGAATTCTTTTTACGAATGATTCACTCGATATAACGAAAGCGTTAACAAAAGGATTTAAGAAGTAAATTACTTACTTACCGATTGAACTGGTAATTGGCCACTTTCAATTTGTCGGACAATTTGTTCTATCATTTGATCCTGCCCTACTGCATCATATTCAGTCTTAAGATTAGAACCAAATAATCGAGCTAATCCTTGCCAGAAAAAAGCTTGCAAAGAACCGCGCAGCTCTTTTACTAATGAGTAACTACTACTTCCAGTTTCACGATCAATGAGCTTAATTAAAATTCGTCCTTGTGTCATAGTAAGCTTTTTCAACTCCTGTTCGAACTGTTGTTTTAATTCTCGCTCTGTCTCCTTGATGAAACGTTTCTTCTGACGCTCATTTGTCATAGTAGCAACCTGGTCATTGATATACTTTAACTTCGTGGAAGCTAATTTTGCATAAGGATAAACCCTTATCACATCACGACGCAATTTTAAATAAGCTTGCTGACGAGCTGCTGCTTCAGGAGATAATGGAGCAACAATTTCAACTCCTTTTAAATAAACAGTAGGAATAGTATCGCCATTAACGACAGTTCCGATTAATTGAATTCTTCCATCAGGCATTACCGTTTGGGCTTTAGATAAAAACGAAATCGCAGCTAAAATTAGCGTTAGAAAAATCCGATGTCGACAAACAGTTTTCAAGTGTGGCTGAAATTAATTTAACCGATTCAGCTTCCATTTAGAAACGGAGCCTACATTCGTTTGTTGTGATAAAGGAATATTTTTTTTCGCAGCCGACTTTTGTAAATGATGCGCCATCACTGCTAAAACGGTTGACTCATCTTCAGTAGGATTTTCAATTAATACATCAGGAGTAAAATAATGCTTCACGAAATGAGTATCAAAATTTCCGCTGCGGAAGGCATCATGCTTCATTACAAATTTGCAGAATGCTAATGTTGTCTGACAGCCTACAATTATATATTCATCAATTGCACGAATCATACGCTCCATCGCCTGCTCACGATTTTCTCCCCAAACAATTAATTTAGCAATCATCGGGTCGTAATAGATTGGAATATCCATTCCTTCTTCAAAGCCATCATCTACACGTACGCCTGAGCCCTGCGGACGTACATAACGAATTAACTTTCCAATATCAGGCAAGAAATTATTAGCAGGATCTTCAGCATATACACGCACCTCGATTGAATGTCCGTTGATAGTTAAATCATCTTGCGTAAATGATAACTTCTCTCCTTGCGCGACTAATATTTGTTCTTTTACTAAATCTTTTCCTGTAATCATTTCTGTTACTGGATGCTCTACTTGCAAACGGGTGTTCATCTCTAGGAAATAGAAGTTTTTATTTTCATCCAATAGAAACTCTACCGTTCCCGCACCTACGTAGTTGCATGCTTTTGCAACCATCACTGCGCACTCACCCATTGCTTTTCTGATTTCAGGAGTCAGTACCGAACTTGGAGCTTCTTCTACTACTTTCTGATGACGACGCTGCACAGAACATTCACGCTCGAATAGATAAACCACATTACCATGAGTATCACCTAATACTTGAATCTCAATATGACGAGGAGAACCTACATAACGCTCAATAAAAACAGAACCATCACCAAAAGCAGATTGCGCTTCACTAACAGCACGTTGTAAATTCTCTTCAAACTGATCTGCTGTTTCTACGATACGCATTCCTTTTCCACCACCACCAGCAGATGCTTTAATTAAAATCGGAAATCCAACAGATGCCGCAACCCTCTTCGCTTCTTCTACATCTGTAATTGCATAGTCTGTTCCCGGCACTAAAGGAATATTGTATTTTTTAGCTGCTGCTTTCGCGGATAACTTATCACCCATCATCTCCATAGATTCTGGTGAAGGTCCGATTAAAGTTATTCCAGCTTCGCGAAGTGCACGTGCAAAAGCGGCGTTCTCACTTAAAAATCCGTAGCCTGGATGAATTGCCTGAGCTCCTGTTTTTTTAGCGACATCAATAATTTTATCCATTACCAGATAACTCTGATTAGATGCTGCAGGACCAATGCAAACGGCTTCATCAGCATAACGCACATGTAAAGCATCGCGGTCGGCTTCTGAATAAACGGCAACGGTTTTAATTCCCATTTCACGCGCCGAACGCATGATACGTAAAGCGATCTCTCCTCTGTTGGCTATTAATATTTTCGTAAATTTCATTGAACACAAATTTGGAGTTCAAAGATAATAATTATCGACTTCAAATTTGTTTAATTAAATGGATTGAACGACTCATAATACTACCCATACAAAACAAATCTATTCAATTATCAAAAGCTATAATAAATCGCACTTGAGCCGTGCGTTACATTCTTGTAGTGCCCGAAGCGCTGGTCGCTGATTGCGAAGCCTCGATACTCGAAGCGCGAGGACGAGCAAAATTGTCGTGTTTAAATCAAAAAATATAATTCAAACCTTATCAAACCTTAAACAACCCAACAGCCTGGTGTGGAGTCATTACAGGAATCTTCGATTTTTTGAAATCCTTGGTATTACGCGTAACAAACCCACTGATTTTTTTATTGTTCATCATTGAATAAATAGTCACCGCATCTTCAAAATCGGAGTATCCCGAGTTTAATGAATCATTTATGGCAGCATTATCCGTTTCGACAGTTTCTGAAATAATATGCAAATGACGAAGTGTTTTTATTGCGGCCTGATGATTCACCAGTTTTCTGATGATATAATAAGTATTATTATAAGAAACAGCCGTAATATATAATTTAGCTTTACCCTTTTGAGATAGCTCGAACAACTCCGCGACTTCACGAGAAAACGGCTTGCGATCAGTGAGAAAATCAATGACCACACAAGTATCTAAACCTAAATGTATCATTTTAAATGTTTATTGGTTATTACATCACTTAATGCAGCTTTGTAATTAAAATCAGAAGGCGCGTTAACAGAACCTAAAAGCTTCATCACTGCTGGAGAATATTCATCTGCTTGACCGTCTTTTATTACGAGGGCATTTAGATAATTTTCTACTAGCGATGAAATACTTTTACCATTTTTCTGTGCGTACTTCTTTGCTTTTTCTATGGTGGCCTTATTGACCGTTAAAGTTAATTTGACATTCATAACACGTATATTTTGCGTGTCAAAGATACGTATAGAAGGACTAAATGTTGTTTGCATCATTAATTTTTTTTGGCAAAGCAACAAAAGAAATTTTAGTTTATTCGTTTATAAGCATTTACAAACGTTTAATATCAAAAAAAGAAATTAACAAATCGAAGAAAACTACTATTCAATCAATTCAAAATAAAATAAGCACCGTTTAATGCCGATGCAAATGATACCCATAACAAATATGGAATATTCATATATCCTGCGACTGCATCGAGTTTTCTAAAATGATGAATCATCGTAGCAATCATAAACCACATTAAAATAATCTCAACAAGTGCCAACCCGATTAAGTGCCATTTGAAAAAGATCAAGCTCCAGAAAAAATTCAAAATCATTTGCAAAGCGAATATTCCGATTGCTTTATTCCTATCGTCTGCAACCGGCAATATCCATATTCGATAAAGCGATATGCCCATTATCAAATAGAGGGTTGTCCACACGGGACCAAACAACCAATTAGGTGGATTAAATGAAGGTTGATTCAAAGTTGCATACCAACCGTTGATAGAGTTGGCTGTTAAAAATCCAGAGAAGCCACCCACCAACATTGGAAGCAGAATAGCAATTATTAGTTTGAGAGATTTAGCCATAAATAAAAAAGCAGTTTGTTAAAGATAACAAACTGCTTTGGAATATGATTAATAATTCAATTACGCAACCACCTTCTGTACTAACTCAGCTGCTTCTTTTAATTGAATTGCAGAATATACTTTTAATCCGCTTTCGTCGATTAATTTCTTTGCTTCTGCTGCGTTAGTTCCTTGTAAACGAACAATGATTGGAACTGGAATCTCGCCGATGTTATTGTAAGCATCAACGATACCCTGAGCAACACGATCGCAACGAACGATACCACCGAAAATATTTACGAAGATTGCTTTTACACTTGGATCTTTTAAGATGATACGGAATGCCTGTTCAACACGTGCTGCGTTTGCAGTACCACCAACATCTAAGAAGTTTGCAGGCTCACCACCTGATAACTTAATGATGTCCATTGTAGCCATTGCTAATCCAGCACCGTTTACCATACAACCAACATTACCATCCAACTTCACATAATTTAAATCATGCTCGCTTGCTTCTACTTCTGTTGGATCTTCTTCAGTCTTATCACGCATAGCAGCGAAATCTGGGTGACGGAATAAACCATTGTCATCTAAACTTACCTTAGCATCAACAGCAATAATTTTATCGTCAGATGTTTTTAAAACCGGGTTGATTTCAAACATTGCTGAATCGGTTGCATCGTATGCTTTGTATAAAGCAGCTACGAACTTCGTCATTTCTTTGAAAGCATTTCCACTTAATCCAAGGTTGAATGCAATCTTACGAGCTTGAAATCCTTGTAACCCAACTTTAGGATCAATCTCTTCTTTGAAAATTAAATGAGGTGTTTTTTCTGCTACCTCTTCGATGTCCATTCCACCTTCAGTTGAATACATAATCATATTACGACCAGTCATACGGTTCATCAATACGCTCATGTAAAATTCTGAAGTTTCACTTGCTCCTGGATAATAAACATCCTGTGCAATTAAAACCTTATTTACTTTTTTACCCTGAGGACCTGTCTGAGGAGTGATTAGTTGCATCCCGATAATCTGAGAAGCTTTTTCTTTTAAATCATCTAAGTTCTTAGCCAACTTAACACCACCACCTTTTCCGCGACCACCAGCGTGAATCTGCGCTTTAACAACCCACCATTGTGTGCCTGTTTGCTCGGTTAATTTTTTTGCTGCCTCTACCGCCTCTTCAGCTGTATCTGCCACAATTCCTTCTTGAATAGCAACTCCAAAACTTTTTAAAATCGACTTGCCTTGATATTCGTGTAAATTCATAATACTTGTTTTTTAGTTTTGCAATTTTGATTGCGGCACAAAAGTATCAAAAAATCAAATGTAAATTTGTCAAACTGCATCATTCTAAAGCAGATTTTAAACATTTTCAAGGGTTGCTTGTTATCAAACTAAAATTCAAACCATGGCATTAACAATCGGAAGTAAAGCCCCTGCAATTAAGGGAGTTAATCAGGCAGGTGAAAAAATTAAATCTGCTGACTTGAAAGGTAAAAAGGTGATTCTTTATTTCTATCCAAAGGACAGCACCCCAACTTGCACTGTTGAATCATGTAACTTGAGAGATAATTATAAGTCGTTAGCGAAAGCAGGAT